>NZ_LWFU01000333.1:0-8949 GCF_001635135.1 Oleiphilus sp. HI0080 | reverse complement strand
CAAAACCAAGGGTGTGAAGACTTCAGTACTGCGCGCTGAACGAAGCAAGCTATCGCCGCGTTCTATCGAGTTCTTCATTTCGACAATTCGGGATGCAATATAGTGATTTCCGGCCGCTTCAGCTGCGATCGCCAACGCGTGAGTGATCGGCATTCCCGCTTTCAGCATCATGGCAAAATTGCGAGTGAACCTGGACAAGGTGATCTGTTCAAACAAAATGCCGACGATTGGAAAATTTAACTTTCGACGGTCCCACTCATATTTTCCCTTTTCCGTCCGCACCCAATAACGAAAGCTGAAGATCGCCGCTATCACCAAACCAATCATGAGCCACCAATACTCCAGACAAAAGTTAGAGGTCGCCACCAGTATTTGGGTGGGTAGAGGCAAATCAGCGCCAAACTTTTTAAAGACACTTGCAAACTTAGGGATAACAAAAATATTAACAATAAACAGCGCGATGAAAATCGCTGACAATACCATGGTAGGGTAGCGTGTCGCCTGCTTTACGCGCTTACGCGTGTCTCTCTCTAGCTCTAGGTTTTCCGAAAGCTGATGAAAAGCCTCCTCGAGCTGACCCGTATTCTCACCCACATGAATCATACTAATGAACAATTCACTGAATACTTTTGGGTGAGCCTGCATCGATGACGCGAGATTGGTACCAGACTCAAGCCTACTGGCGACATCCATCAAGGTCTCTTTCAATTTCTCGGAGCGCGTCGATTCAGCCAAGCCCTTCATCGCTCTAATGATGGGAATACCTGCTCGAGCGAGTGCATTCATCTGACGACAAAAGATTATCAACTCATCAAGCGTGACTTTCTTAGGAAAAATATCAAAGTTGATGCTGAGTTCTTTTCCTGCTTTTTCAGCTTCCTCAACAATTCTAATCGGCGTAATACCCTGACGCGCTAGCTCATTGGCAGCCGCATTCTGCGACGCCACAACGAGTTGGCCGTTAACGGCCTCACCCTTACTATTGCGCCCCTGATATTTATACGTCGCCATGATTAGAAAACCTCGTCAATATCCAGATCTAGCTCAAAGTGATCGTCGTCTTCTGGGTCACTATCGTGAAGCGTCGCCGAGACACGGAATACTTCATCGAGGCTGGTGAGCCCCTGCTTGGCGTAATCCAAAGCACATAGCTCCAAAGGCCTAAAGTATGGATTCGCCCGTGCAGCTTTTTCAAACGCATCTGGGTCAGCACGACGGAGTGCGCTCAGAGTCCCTTGATCCATCTCAAGCCATTCATAGATGCCGATACGCCCCTTGTAGCCGGTATTACTGCACTGATAGCAGCCAGAACCGTGTTTGAACCCTTCAGGAATAGGCTCTTCCTCGGAGACGAGATTGGTCAACCATACGCGCTCTTGAGCCGAAGGCTCATAGTCGGTACCGCAATTGTCGCAAACTCGCCGTACCAATCGCTGAGCCATAACGCCCAGAAGTGAACTTGCAACCAAGTAGGGCTCTGCACCCATATCGATCAAGCGCATAGCGGAACTAACCGCATCATTGGTATGCAACGTAGACATCACCAAGTGACCTGTCATCGCAGCGCGTAAGCCAATTTCCGCTGTTTCCTGATCTCGCATTTCGCCAACGAGAACGACGTCGGGGTCTTGACGCAAGCACGCGCGCAAGACGGACGCAAACGTTAATCCCACTTTAGGATTTACCTGCACCTGTGTAATGCGCGGCAAACGATATTCTACGGGGTCTTCTGCGGTAATAATCTTCACTTCGGGTTTGTTCAAGCGCTGCAACGCACCATACAATGTCGTTGTTTTACCACTACCGGTTGGCCCCGTTACCAGAATCAAACCATGCGGTCGAGTAATGGAAGCTTTAAAGCGTTTGAGTATCTGATCTGGCATCCCGCTATGCTCTAAACCGAGCATTCCATCGGTTTGATCTAGCAAACGCATTACGACTGATTCGCCGTACTGGGTAGGCATTGTGGATAACCGTACATCAATCGACCGGTTCTTGACGCGAATATTAAACCGCCCATCTTGCGGAACGCGCTTTTCAGAGATATTCAGTCCCGACATCAATTTCAAGCGAAGAACTAGCGCAGCATTAATCCGCGTTTCCTTCATTTCCTGCTCTTGCAAAACACCATCAATTCGCAACCGAATGCGCACCACATTCTCATCCGGTTCGATATGGATATCCGATGCTCGCGCCATCACGCCATCTTCGAAAATCGATTGCAGCAGTTTCACCACCGGAGCATCAGAGTCATCGCCTGTCGCTGTAAGCTCGGCAAGATCAAATGCATCGTCGGAAAGCTCGCTATCTAACTCCTCTGCGAGGTTCGAAATTTCGTCCGTTCGTCGATACACCATATCGAGCGTGCTAAGCAGCTCACTTTCACGGACCACGGCATGACGCGTAGGTTGTTGTACTTTTTGAGAAATTTCATCCAGAGCCATTAGATCCATTGGATCAGCCATACCAATGAGCAAGCTACCCTGCTGCTCATCCAAGACTATAGCCCGAAATCGTCTCGCCAATGCCTCCGGAAGTTTTTTGATCAACTCTTGATTAAACTGATAGTGCTTGAGCTGGACGAAGGGGATTTCAAGCTGACGAGAAAGCAGATTAAGCAAACTGTCTTCATCGACGTATCCAAGATCAATGAGCGTCTGGCCCAGCTTTCTTCCAGACTTTTTTTGCTCACCCAGAGCCGTCATCAACTGCTCTTCAGTGATAACGCCATTCTGGATCAAAAGATCGCCAATCCGGATTTTTTTCTTCGGTTCACTCATACTGTGAAAATCTTTAGCCTAGTTGGTTAGGAAAGAACACTTACAACGTAAGTTGTTGCAAGCGCGACTGGGAAAAACTCGCTAGAGAGCTTTTCAGATTTGGCAGAGCCAAAGCCTGTCGATAAGCCAGCACAGCATCGTTATATCGCTGCATCTGATCGAGGCCAATTGCCATACCGACCCACCAGTCAGCGATATCAGAATTTTGCTCAAGCAACAACGAGTATGTGTCTACGGCTTCAGCAAACTGACCCTCTTGCTGATAATACGAGGCCATCAACGCAAAATATTCTAGGTTTTCTTTTACTGGTGGACGCGCGCTATTCAGCACGTCTAGAGCCGCACTTAACTTACCTTGTGCCGCAAACCAACGCGCCTTAACTTCCCTCAAGGCGACAATCGAACGCCCATCGACAGCCGCAAGCAATGCACCCGTTTCTTCTAAACGCTGTCGGGAAAGCAATGTACGAGCAAGCACCACACGGCTCAGACTGTCGACTTCATTTTCAGCAATATAACGATAGAGTGAATCGATTGTGTTCTGGTCGTAGCCCGTTTTTAGGGCTTCCGCAGCCTGTAGTGCATTCGCCTGATCTTGTGCCTTGGGCGTCAAAACGACACCTGCCGAAGAGGATTTCGAGGACGTCTCAGCGTCAGCGCGTGCAAGGGTTTGATTAACCGGCTCTGCCTTCTTTGGCTGTTGGACGCTTATTGCCTTTTTGGAAGCCAATTGTGACGAAGGCGCCTCCTCCTTCTTAACCGATACCGCATCGATGGCCGTTTGAGTAGGCAACTCGGGTTTTTCTTGCACTGTACTGATTTGTGCGGGCTCCGAAGACGCGACGGTTAACGCTCTCTCTTGCTCTGACTTAGCTTGAGCCGGCTGGGTTTGAGCCGGCTTGCCTTGAGCGGAGCTGGTCTCCTCTGCCTGCTTGCGGCCATTCTCTGCATATTCGACGTTTTTGGTTTGCGCTGCTTCCTTAGAATCCATAGGTGCTACCGGCGCACGTTCTGCTTCTTCGAGATTGGAGATCGAAGCGTCACTCATAATAGCCGATGTGGATTGACCCGCAGCGTCGGTCATCACTCCCTCTGGCAGAGTATCGCTTGGCTTTAACAAAAACCATGCGCTCATAACGACCACAACAAGCATCAAAACAGCAATGAGTAGCCGCCACCGAGACATGGGTGACTTCGGAGCCACGAGCGAACGAGGTAAGCCTGAAGGTGCTTGTCTTTCGTTTGCCATCCGAGCATCAAGATCTCTAAGCATCTCATTGATAACACTCATCCCAGCAGACCTCCCATTTGCAGGTATCCAGTCAGACTGCCAAGCGTTGTGACCGTAACAATCCACGCCGTGACCTGCCATGGCAGTTTAAAACGCTTTTTCCGATAGACGCTCTCTGTATCTTGAATCGCGCCCTTCATATGCTCTCTTTTCACCATGGAACTGCCTTTGCCATAAGCTGCCATCAGTGCTTTATGACAAAGGACATTTAGTAATCGTGGTATGCCACCAGAGGCGCGATAAAGTTGAGTTACCGCACCTTCGTCAAACAAGCGATCACCAGAATAGCCCGCTAGAATCATACGATGAGAAATATAGCTTTCGACATCATTCCGCGTCAGAGGCTGAAGCTTGTGCTGGAAGGTAATTCGTTGACGGAGTTGTCGTAACTCCTCACGAGACAACATATCGTCAAGCTCGGGTTGACCAAATAAAATCACCTGCAGGAGCTTTTCAGACTCTGTTTCCAAGTTCGTGAGCAGGCGCAAAGCCTCTATTGTTTCCATCGGCATGGACTGCGCTTCATCGATAATTAACACAACTTGTTTGCCGACAGCCGTCAGTTCGAGAAGCTTCTCATTAATATGCTTGAGCGCGAGCACGCTTCTTTCAGTTGTAAAAGATCGCGCAGAACCGCTGCTTTCTGCCGCGTCATGGCAGTCAATACCAAGCTCATCCGCGATCATGCAGTAGAGTGTTTCTGGAGAACAATGCGGATTCGGCACGTAGGCTGTTACATAATGCTCGTCCAAGGCATTGAGCAGCTTCCTGCAAAGCAAGGTCTTTCCGGTTCCTACCTCTCCGGTGAGCTTTATGAAGCCTTCTTTATTATTTAACGCAACAAGCAAGGTCTCTAAACCTTGCCGATGCGTTTCAGATTTCATGAAAAAATGGGTGTTGGGTGTCAGCGTAAAAGGCGCTTCACGCAGACCGAAGAATGCCTCGTACATAACAAGCCTCACTGATAAAAGTTAGTTTCCGGCGCTTGCCCCATTTGATCACGAAACTTTCCAAACCGTTCCCGACTCTCACGAATATCCGATTCATAAACAGAATCGTCCGTAATAGTTGGTCGCAATAGAATGACCAACTCAGTTTTGTTTTCTTTCTCGGATTTTTGCTTGAATAATTCACCTAGCAATGGAATCTCTGACAAAAACGGTACCGACGAATTCTCATCTGAGCTAATTGTCTGTATCAGGCCACCGATCACCACAATCTGGCCATTTTCCGCAGTAATCACACTATCTGACTCACGAATAGTCGAAAGAGCCAGAGGTAGATCGATATCTTCGCCCGAAATAGAAATAATCTTCTGTTGATCTTCCACGCTGCTAATCGACGGATGCACATGCAAAACAATTTTACCGTCTTCACTAATTTGGGGAGTAACATCGAGCGCGATTCCAGAGAAGAACGGTGTTAGCTCAATATCTGTAGAATTAGAGTTTGTATCGTTGTTTGACTCAAAGTCGATATCGGTAACAAAGTACTCATCCTTCCCTACTTTAATCACTGCTTTTTGATTATTTACCGTCGAAATTCTCGGGCTAGAAAGAACCTGAACATTGCCTTGCGTACCTAATAAATCAATGGTGGTCGTAAAGTTACCAAGACGTACAGTAGAAGAAAAAACGCCTCCGCCTCCGGCAACGGCATTTGCTACCGTGCGTGCATCTAATCCAACGTCAATGGATCTTCTAGCAACACCTGCGGCTGTAAATTCACCAGCTTCGGCAAAGGTCCAGTCAATACCCTGTTGATAAGACTGGTTTAATTCAACTTCTAGAATTTTAGCTTCTAGAATAACCTGGCGTCGCATGATCAGCTCAGCACGGCGAAGATAATTTTCCACAGCCGTTAACGATTCCGAGTCAGCGCGAACAACAATCACACCCGCGCTTGGCGTTAATACAACAGAGTTCCCTTCTTTCGAGCCGATAATTAACTGGAGGGTGTTCTGCAAATTGCTCCAAAAACTATGCTCGCTTTGCGTATTAATCTGTGTTCCTCGTGAGGCTCGACCAGACTGGGAGTTACCACCCAGAGACGAATCATCACTATCCGTATTGTTGCTCGGCCCCATCGTAATTTGTCCAGAACTCACACTCGTTTCGGAGCCGCCGCGTCTCACCACATCAAGGTAATCAATGTGAAAAATGCGGGTTCGCATGCCGGTTGCAAAGACTTTTGTCAGACGATCTTTGCGTTCGTATTCATAACCGTATATTTCTTTCGTCACCTCTAGAACTTCTTCGACGGTAACGTTTTTTAGATTCAGACTAATAAGGCCGGAAACATCAGGGTGCACAACCATGTTTTCGGAAGTGCCAGCGACAAGGCCAGCAAAAAACTCTGCCGCGGGAACACGGTCAACCGAGATATCAAAGCGAGGCTCAGCGGCCAAGCTACTTCCATCTTCTATTCCCGGGGTTAAAGCCGAAAGGACGTCATTCGAAAGCGCGGGTGGTTCGGGCTTTTCAAGGATCTGGTCTAGATCTTCATTTATCTGATCTATACCTGCCGTTGTGTTTGCACTGGGCGACTGCATCAGTGCGTTCTGGTGAGCACATGCCGAAAGCAAGCTACACCCTGCCATGACCAAAACTCGAAAAAACTTTAACTCACCCATTTAAACACCTTGCCATGTTCGTATACACCTTGGTTGTAGGACCGCCCTAGATTCGGCAACCATACATTTCTGTTACTGTCCGATATCAGAATCTAACGATTAATCTTGATATCTTTGCTGGGCATTCTCATTGCCAACACCCGCTTTTTACCTTTTACGGATAGCGTCACGCTATCAGAACTAATCGCTACCACTTTTGCCCCGCTAACAACGTCACCAACCGCAACTTTCTTACCATTCACGATCGCGAGATTACGGTTCTCAGCGCGCAGTATGTAACTCAAACGATAGCTAATCTCGGGTTTCGCTTTCGCCTGTGCCTTTGGCAATCCGAGCGGTCTGGTTGGATCTTGCAACACCTCACCGCTTGGCAGCTTGTAATTCGCCTGCGCGCAGGCGACCCAGATAAATCCTACCAAGAGAAGCGCTAGTTGTTTTGTCTTAGACACCAATCCACTCCTCTTCCAGGCTTAAAGTATTTAGCTCTATCGTGAGTATTCCTTTGGGATAATCCTCTACTTGATAATCCAGCGCATGCCAGTAAAAGCCTTTCATTTCTTCGAGGCCTTGCAAGAACTGCAACGCCTGGAAGTAACCTCCCTCCAAGGTCATTTGGAAACCGTGGGAGTAAATTACAGCGCCAGCCTCAGAGGTATCCTCTCTGTCCAATGACTCAGCATCATCTCCATTCCCTTCGTCCTCAGAAGAGCCAAGAGCAAGGCGCTCAACAGGGAGGTTACGTGCAGAGACAAGAGTCAATCCCTTATAATCTGCCAAAACTTCCTGCATGGTTTGCGCCATTTGGGATGGCGGCATCAGATGCGCAAGCTGCTCTCTAATTTCTTCACCAAGCTCATTGAAGTGCTCCTCTAGCTCGTTGTTCTCTGCCTGTAGAGGATCATTCGGGTTCTGCTGCAACTTTGCTTCTAAAGTATGAATATCGGCTTTTAGCTCGGCGAGGTCAGATTCAGCCAGCAATAAACTTTGATTTGCGGCTTCGTGCTTTACTTCCCATGAAGAAAAGAACAATTGCAACCAAAGTATGATGATAAAGATAAGACCAGTGGCAAAAATGATCACGCGTTCGCGAACCGAAAGGGCTTCCGCTTTTTCTTGCAACAGCATCCACTTATCGTTCATTTCGCGACTCCTCTACCAACTTGGTAGCATCGGGTAACCCGCGACGCTGCGATACGATCAACTCAACAGTTTCTTTCGGCACCGCCTGCAACTGGAAATGGATTCGAGACGCATTTTTCTCGTCTTGCTTCAAATCGAAGGTGGTAAAGTTTCGTCCTACGAATACAGGCTCCTGTTTCAAACGCTCAAGGTAAGCGGGCACCTGCTTACCAGACACTGCGACCCCCTCAAGAGCCATACTTGCGCCCGATTCGGCGACATTGATACGCGTCAACCATAGCTGCTGATTAGTCTGACGCGCCAAACCGACCATGTACGATGAAAAACCTTGAGTATCACGTACCGATACCGAGTCGAGTGTTTCTAAAAGTGCTTTGCGGGCTTGAATCTGTTGTTTAAGCCGTTTGTTTTGCCTGAGCAGGGCGTCATCCAGCCGCAACATCGCAACCTTGGCCTCTAGAGACGTTTTCGCGTCTCGTTGGATACTAAGACTCTGTCGCGTATTCTCAAGCTGCGCGTCCAGATCAGCCTGTTCAAAACTAAGCCAAACTGAAATTAAAATGAGTATNCTCAACAGCACCCCGTAGAGCACCGCCATCTGCATTAACGGAAGAATGACAATTCGTGGGCGAAACTCTTCGGTATAGAGGTTAACTTGCTGCATTAGTCACGCTCCCCTCGATACATTGCGCCAACGGACACGAGCGCATTAATCGCTTCTAAGTCGTTTTCCATATTCAGGGGATTTAAATCTAGGCCGATCACTTTTGCGGTAATGCTTCCACCAAGCATATTCGCCAAAGGTGTACTTGGGTCAGGGCCAAAAAGTATTAGCTCGCCAGGGGGGCGCTGTCCTAACTGACTTTCAAAGTAATCAAAAGAGCGTTGTACTTCGAGAGCAAGTTGTTGAATCACTTGCTCTTGCTGAGAAGGCTCGTTCAAAGCTTCTGTAGAGAAGTCAAAATGTCGCGCCAAATAAAGGCTATGATCTTTGACGAATACCATAATCCCTGCGCCTCGCCGGAGATACAACATAGCGACTGGCCTTTCTGGGTCTGACACTTGCGTAACCGCCACATTTCTCAAACACAGCTCAGCAATATCAA
>NZ_LWFU01000332.1:0-4804 GCF_001635135.1 Oleiphilus sp. HI0080 | reverse complement strand
AAAAACAACAACAGTTAAAAACGAGAAAAACAAAAAAACGTGGATAACACGCTAAGGAAGGATAATTTTGTCTGTACCAAATTCATCTAGATATTTCATTTCGGTTGGCGCTTCTGCTGGAGGTGTGGAAGCGCTGCAAGTATTTTTTGAGCATGTCGTTAAGGATGGGCGCTCTAGCTATATCGTCATTCAGCATCTATCGCCTGATTATGATTCTATTATGGCGAGCTTGATATCGAAGGTGACGGATTTAGCAGTAACCAATGCAGAAGATGGAATGACCATCGATCCGGATACTATCTATTTGATTCCGCCGGGCAAGAGCATGATGGTTGGGGAGGGCCGACTGATTGTGTCAGATCAATTCCCGACCAGAGAACCCCGATTTCCAATAGATGTGTTTTTTCGCTCGTTAGCGGAGGACATGCAAAATCAGTCTGTGGGAGTCATTCTGTCTGGTACTGGTACGGACGGAAGCCGAGGGATTTTGTCGATTAAAGAGGTCGGCGGTTTAGTTCTGGTTCAATCTCCAGATGAAGCGAAGTTCGACGGTATGCCGAATAGCGCTATTCAGTCGGGTTGCGCCGATGTTGTTTGTAATGTCGCAGAGCTATCGAAGCGTTTGCAGGGTTTATTGGTGAACCCCGTATTCTCTCAAGATGAAGAAAGTCTTATTTCGTCGGAACATCAACATGCCTTTGAGGCTATATGTCAGTTGCTTCAGCAGCAGTCTGAGGTGGATTTTCTCTCATATAAGACGCAAACGGTAAAACGTCGAATTGCGCGTCGCATGGGTATTGCGCAAGTGACTGATATTGGCAGCTATTACAAGTTGTTGGTTGGAAACAAAGCAGAGTTGTCTGCATTGTCAAAAGACATGCTGATCGGCGTGACGCGATTTTTTCGGGATGATGCATTTAAAGTGCTCGAAGAAGATATCTTTCCCCGAATGATGGAGCAACTCGATAGCAATGGCAGTTTGAGGATTTGGTCGGCAGGGTGTTCCACTGGTGAGGAGGCGATTAGCCTCGCGATTCTCGTTGATGAATATGCCCAAAGAACGGGAAAACAATTGAGTGTCAAAATTTTTGCGACCGATGTAGACCCAGATGCCATCTCTATAGCAAGTATGGGGCGCTTTCCTCCCAATATAATCAGTGATCTTGGGGAGGCTAGATTTCGAGAATACTTTTATGCGGATGGCGATGGATATACAGTGATTCCTCGTATCCGAAAAATGATTATTTTTGCCGTGCACAACCTGTTGGCTGACCCGCCTTTCAGTAATTCTGACTTAGTTGTTTGCCGAAATGTACTGATCTATTTTCAGCGCGACGCGCAAAGTCGGGTATTGGATTTGCTCCAGTTTTCGCTTAGAAAAGGCGGTTATCTGTTCTTGGGTTCTTCCGAGACCGTAAAGGGCCTGGAGGAAACGTGTCGTGTGGTGCATGAAAGGGAGCGTATTTTCCAGAAGCTAGACGTTAAGGCGAGTGCACTTAGTTTTAGCCGTACCACAACGACTATACAAAATCTTAAGCCTAAAGTACCGGATATTAAGTCCATTTTGAAAGGCTATGAAGCTGGCAATCCTGCTAGTTTGCGGTCGATCACGGATGCGATCCTTGAAGATTACTTACCGCCGTCTGTTCTGGTGAACGAGGATGGAGGAGCGCTGCATTTCTATGGGGATATTGGACCTTACACCAACCAGCAAAAACGTGGTGCACCGTCATCGCACATTTTGGATGTATTGATTGACGATTTAACCGTTCCTACTTCACAAGCCTTAAGTGGCGCGCAATCGCAGACTGAAGAATATGTTTTAGAGAATGTCCCCGCGCCGTTATTGGAAACGGCGTTAGATCTTCGTGTGAAGCGGTTTCGTAATATTGATCAAGGCATGGCGTATTACTTGGTCATGTTTGTGGCGAAGGAAGAGCGCGGAAACTCGCCTTATGTTGCTGAGATGTATGACCCGGATGTTGCAAGCTTAAGAAGGATCAAGGAGTTGGAAGGTCAAATGAGGAATATCGCTCGAAGCCTCCAAACCTCGATTGAAGAGAGAGAAACGGCAAACGAAGAGCTGCAGTCATCGAATGAGGAGTTGTTGGCTGCAAACGAGGAGTTGCAGAGTACGAATGAGGAATTGCAATCAGTCAATGAGGAGTTATACACCGTCAACTCAGAGTATCAGGCCAAGATTGGGGAGGTTGTTTCGTCAAAGTCTGATTTAGATATTCTTATCAATTCTCTGCCGGTGGGGATCATCTTTTTGAATGAGGATTTGTCGATCCGAATCTTTAATCCCGCTGCAACGGATTATGTAAATTTGATTGCTGGGGATGTGGGGAGACCGCTACACCAGATTACACATTCGCTTAATTATCCTACCTTGATAAGCGATGTAGGTGACGTGCTCAGGACGGATCAAGGACTGTCAAAGAAGGTGCTGTTCGTCAATGGAGGGGATGTGGAAGTTACCTTGACGTCAACGAGTAGCGCAAAGGTTGATGGCGGCATTGGATCGGGGTGCATCGTGATGATGAATCGGGTAATCAAGTGACAACTGGCAAACAATTACCAAATTTTTCGCAAGAGTTGCTAGAACTTTTAAAGTATGAAGATCAGACGCCCCCGGTTGAGCAATGGCAGCCTCAGAGAAAAGGCGAAGTTGAGATAACGATAAAGCGCGATGGTTCTTGGTGGTTTCAGGATGAGCCTATGACGCGAGAATCTACTGTTCAGTTGTTCTCGAAAATTTTGCTCAAAGAAAAAGACCAGTATTTTCTAGTGACGCCGGTAGAGAAGATGCGACTTCAGGTCGAGTTACTGCCATTTGTTGTCCGTATGATGAGCAAGCAAGGAGATGGTGACGGGCAGCGCATAATTTTTTCTACCAACGTTGGCGATACCTTTGAAGTATCAGAACAACACCCGATCAGAATGATCAAATCGGACGATGGAGATTGTTTGCCGGTGGTTCGTGTGCGCCGTAACCTTGAAGCGCTTGTTAGCCGGCAAGTGTATTATGAATTGGCGGAATTTATACAAGAATGCCCAGACAAAGCCGGGCATTTTGGGTTGTGGAGTTGCGGTCGCTTTTTTCTAATGGATGAAGACGGCCATTAGTCAGTAACTCTTGGGAAGTGCGTTACTCCTCGCTGAAATCGTAGTTCATGCCTTCAGCGGGTGGTTGCAAATAGTATCCCTGTATGTAGTTTACTCCGGCTTGCCAGAGCGTTGCGAGTAATGATGCGCTTTCAACCAAGGGCACAACCGTAAGCTTGTTCATCCCCTGCAGTGAAGAAATCATTTCTTTCATTGCCTCTTTGCCTTCATCGCTTTTTTGCATTTCTTGCGTGAATGAACCCTCTAGCTTGACGTACTCTGGGCTCAGGTGTTTCAGAAGATTGTAGGGGTTAATGGCTCGGCCAAACTGATTGATCGAGAAATTACAGTGCAACGTTTTAAGGCCTTTTTCAAACTCCTTTGCTTGTTTGAGGTAGGTGATAGCACTGTTCTCTGCGATTTGAAAAATGAGCGAGTCTCCAGGAAGACGCGCCGCTTTCAAGGCGACATTCAGCCAAGAGATAAAGTTCGTATCTTGTAGAGTCTCGCCGGTTAGGTTTATGAATAGACGCGTCTCGTGGCCTTGAGATCGGTGTTCACTGAGCTGCTTTATGGTTTGTAGGATGACCCACTTATCGATCTTGCCAGCGACTTCTGATGGGCCGCTTGGTGGAAGAAACTCGTAAGGGCTAACTTCTTGCCCTTTGTCATCAATCATTCTGACGAAGGCTTCATAGTGCTCATGCGTGCCGCCGCGCAAGCTCTGGATGGGCTGGAAGAGCAGTTTGAACTGATCGTCGTCCAAGGCATGCTCTATAAATTCGGTCGCGGTGTCGTGGTTGCCAAGAGGGTTTTCAATTTTTGGTTCAAACAGTAGAACACCATTGCCGTTTTCGCAGCCATCTTGCTTGCGCACATCCTCCGATGCTGTTTGGGCGCGACCAAGGATGTCTTTGATGTTCGGCGCATTATTGTTAACGAGCGTAATACCAATACTCATTGTCACTTGAACAGTTTTGCCCTCGACATCGAACAAGTGTTCTTCTACTTTTTTGCGAATCGTTTCGGATCTTTCTTTTGCCGCCTCAGCGTCTACACCTTCAAGAATAACGCCGAATACATCGTCACTTAAGCGAGCAAGCGTGTCTCCGTCAGACGCTTCGGTTTGCAATAGTTGCGCGAGATCGCGCAATACAAAATCAGCATCGCCAATACCTAGATTTGCTTTAACTTGGTGAAAAAGGTCGATTGCTAAATAGAGCACAGAAGACTTTTGATCATCCTTAACCGCGTTTTCTTTACATGTATGAAGTGCATCCATAAAGGCGCTGCGGTTGAAAAGGCCGGTGAGTAGATCTGTTTGACTCATTTCCTTGAGTTTTTCTTCAAGTTCCGCTGAATCTTGTACCGGTCTCAGAATGATTTGGACGCATGATTCTCCGTCATAGCTGGCATGCGAAAAGCTAACTAAGACGGGGATGTTGGTACCATCTTCGCGAATTGTTGTCATTGACACATTCTCGACCGGCTTGGCCGCATTGTTGCCAGTGAAATCCTTACTCATGTTCTTGAAGGTTTCTTGGGAGGCGGCGTCAAGTGTGTCCATGATCGGGATGCAGATCATTTCGTCGATGTCGTCATAACCCAAAAATTCAAGGTAAGAGGTGTTGGCGTAGATGTGCATGCCTTCGTTGACGTATGCGATCGCGTCTTTGGAACTATCTAGCAGTAGCTC
>NZ_LWFU01000331.1:0-4543 GCF_001635135.1 Oleiphilus sp. HI0080 | reverse complement strand
TTTAATTCCCTTTAAGTGTAAAGTGCGAGAGTGAGGTCGGACGGTCTCACTCGCGATCACTTTGCTGGTTCATCCTTGCCTCAATTTCTATTTCTAGCCTATCTCCCTGTTTTTCAAGATCTTTTCTTACAAATTTAAAAACATTGTCTAAGCTCAAGTAAGGGCTCGAAATTTATGTGCGTTTTGTCGCAATTTGCTTGCTGACTAACCACTTATCCAAGGATAAGACCGTTAGTCGCAGAGCATTCAGTGATTTTCAGCCAACGAATTAGAGTGTATGTATGAAAAACCTATCAGGCTGCATTATGAATCAAGCAAGAGAAAAGCAATCTGGCTTCACCATTCTGGAGTTAGTAATAACCGTTTTAATCGTGGGTATTGTTGCTGCGATCGCGGTACCTAGTTTCTCTAATTCAATTGCGCGAAATCAAATCAGTTCAACGGCCAATAATTTGGTGGGCGCTTTTAACATGGCTCGAACAGAAGCGGCGCAACGTGGCGGCAACGTTCATATTGGCTCCGCATCTGGAACATCCGATTGGAGCTCGGGCTATCAAATATTTGTTGATGGTGATGGTGATGGTGCTTATGACGCAGGTGAGGAGCTTCGTGTTTATGAAGCGATATCAGGCGGCCTTAGCCTCAATGAAGATGGAGGAGAGGATACAATCAACTTCAATGCTATGGGGTTTTCATCGGATGTCGTTACCTTTTCTTTATGCTCTAGCGTTGCGGCGCTTCGTGACCGTCAGATTGATGTGACGCTTTCTGGCAGGGTGAATATTACCCAAATTGATTGCCCTTAATAATCGTAAGTCGTGAGATGTTAGCTATGAGAACGGATCTAGTGATAAAGAAAAAGCAAAACGGCATCACTATTATTGAGGTTTTGGTTGCAATGTTAGTGTTGTCTGTTGGTCTATTGGGTATGGCGAGTTTGCAGGTGCGTGCGGTTAGTGACACCACCAACTCAAGTTTTCGCAGTATTGCGATTTATTATGCGAATGACATGGCTGATCGTATGCGTGCAAATCGAACAGCCCTGTCTACAGGTGCGTACAATGTCCATACCGGCGGTTCTGACAAAACGGCTACTTGTTTGGCCGTTGGCGGCTGCTCGTCGGCTGATATGGCCGCGCATGACAAATGGGAATGGCAGGACAATATCTCTGATGCATTGCCTGCGGGCAGAGGTGAGATTTCTCAAGCTGCTGGCATTTATACAATCTCTGTCTTTTGGTCCGACCGTGTAGAGCAAGAAAACGCGGATGGTGACAGAATCGGTACAGATGAAACGTCTGTGAATTTTGTTTTTCAGCCTTAAGGTGTTTTTATGAAACGTTTTACTATTACTAAAACTCCAACAGGCTTCTCACTGGTAGAGTTGATGGTAGCTTTGGCTTTGAGCTCTGTATTGTTGGTAGGCCTGTTTCAAATTTTTAATTCGAACCGTCAGGCATTTAGCATGCAGGATGGTATGGCTCGGGTTCAGGAAAGTGGCCGAATTAGCATGGAGTTCCTTGCTCGTAGCGTTCGAAAGGCTGGCTATATGGGCTGCGCAGGAGGGATCGGTAATTTTTCAAGCATTGTCAAAGCGAGTGCATACAACGATGGCGAGTTTGAAGCCGCTCTTAACTCTTTTGATGGCAACAGTGGCCTTATTGGTTATGAGAATGTCACGGATACAACCGGTACCCCATTAGGTGATGCAGGTATTGTTATCGGAACGGCAGAAGCGCAAATGATTAGTGGAACAGATGCGCTTTCCATGCAGGGTGTGCGCCCGTGTTCGGGCGGCAAGGTTGTAGGGGGTGGAACTGGGTCTGCGCAGCTATTTGTTGAAAATGCCGCAAGGTGTGGTTTGTCTCAAAACGATATCGTTATTGTTGCAAACTGTGATTCGGCAGAAGCGTTCGGGATATCTAATAGTCCAAACACCGATCCTGACAACGATGTAAATAACATCGCGCATGGTGGTAACGTCAATATCAACCCACCATTTTTAAGCGGTACGTATGTTGATGACTCATATATTTACAAGCCTGATTTTACTTTTTTCTATATTGGTAATGGTGCTAGCGGAGAACCAGCGCTGTACATGAAGAGCCTTCGTTACAACGCTATAAATACCGACTTTGGATCATTTGAAGTTGCTGAGGGGGTAGAAGATATGCAGCTGCTCTTCGGCGAGGATACTAACGGAAACCAAGCTGTTAACCGATACGTGACTGCGGATCTTGTAACGGACTGGAATTCGGTTTTGGCTGTTCGTTCATGTTTGGAAATTCGCTCTCAAGATAGAGCTGTTTCTGACGCGCAAACATACAAAGATTGTGCTGGTAATGATGTTACTGCTGCCGATGTGCGTTTCCGTAAAGCTTATCAAACGACCGTTGCGATTCGTAATCGAGTGAATTAGGAGAGTATCGTGAATAGAAACAAACAGCAGGGTGCTGCGCTTTTCGTCTCGTTAATCTTTTTGTTGATATTGACGGTTCTTGGTGTTGCATCAATGAACGACACCATTATGCAAGGAAAGATGGCTGCAGCGATCCAAGACGGAAATGTTGCCCTGCAAGGTGCTGAAACGGCTATTCGAGACGCAGAAACATTTCTTAATAATATTACCTCAACCGGCGGTTTTGATAATAGCAGTTGTTTGTATCAGGAGGGGGATGGCCCCGATCCTTTTGATGCGACAATCTGGGCATCTGCGGCGGGAGAGGATACATGCGAAGCGAGCGCGCTCGCAGGCCAGACGAATGCAGCACGCTACTTCATAGAGCAATCAGGTGGTGTTACGGATACCTCTACGGCAACGAGCGTGAGCTTACCAACGTATTCGCATGAAGCCGGCTCGGGAACGATTCGCGCGTTCCGTATTGTTGCCAGAGCAACGGGCGGCACGACAAGATCACAACGATTTATTGAAAGTTTTTACGCGCTTCGCTTCTAAGCGTAGCCGTCAAAAAAGACCCTGAACTTATTTCAGGAGGAGTAAGAAAATGAACAGTATCCAACGAAAACTGACATGGTGTATGTTTGTCGCCTACATGAGTGCTCCTGCGGTCGTGCATTCTACCCCGTGGAATTACTCAGACTCTCCGCTTTGGCTTGGTACTTCGGTTCAGCATAATCTCATGTTTGCCATTGACGACTCTGGAAGCATGGACTTTGAAGTGTTGTTTGCGAATAACGATGGAGCTATTTATCTTAACGATAATGGCTTCTTCGCAGATAGTTCAGGTGCTCTATACGAAAGCGGTGACAAATATACTTATCTGTTCCCTAATGGCTATAGTGGTAGTTATAACGGTGAACGTAAGAACAATAACCACTATGCTATTCCTCCTGTTCCTGCTTACGCCTTTGCTCGATCGCCTTCGTTCAATTCTGCGTATTATGATCCTTCGGTCACTTACAATCCTTGGCCGAATTTTGATGAGTACTCATCAGACCCTACCAAAGATACTTTCCTTGATGCCGATGTTGATAACACCGCGTTTGAGCCAATTTCGGATTTAAATAGCGTAGGTACTTTGGCACTGTTTGCAGACCATGACACAGCGAGCAATACGGACGACCAATGGGCCTTCGATATTCAAGATGACGCCATGGTATGCGATGAAAACGGGAATACCTGTTCTACAGGGCAGCGTGACGATACTTATTATCCTGCGACATACTACTTAAAAGATACTGAAGGAAGTTATTGGTACCATCCAGATGGTGATGAAGTTTCTACTGCAAATACATTAGTGATAGAGGCAGAGTCAGCGTTTCCATCTAATCTTCAAGGCAATATGCTGGAGACAACAGCTTTGATCTTGGGCGCTGTTGAACCGCAAAAAAACGATCTAGCAAGTTTTGCCAATGCCGCAGCGACCTCCGAAGGTCGTTTTATTGGCACTTTAGAAGCGGGCGGTGCAAGTAGTACAGGTAGTGCTCCTCCTGCGTCCGTTAGTTCTGCAACCTATACCTTTACAACGCCTTCTGACTCTGGTGATTATAAGATTTGGTTTAGAGCGCTTGGCCCAGATGGCAGCGGTGATTCTTTGTGGGTTAAATTGCATGGAAAGACGAGTGCTGACATAACGCCTGCGAATGGCAATAATGATTGGGATGCGACCGAGACTGATGTAAATAAAATGTTTGCGGGTATTAGCTCAGATAATACATGGGGCTGGGCTGAGTGGGCGGAAGTCAATCTCACAGGGAATACGTCTTATACACTCGAAGTGCGCTACCGCGAGGGTGGTACTTTGCTTGATCAAATCGTCGTCACCAGTGCGGCGATGGCTCCATCGGGAATCTTATCCCAAGCCCTTATTCCTGCAGCCGCGACCAAAGAACAATTTTTATGTTCATCGCCTAACCCTTTGCATTATCAACTCTTTGCTCGATTCCCTGGCCGGTTTTCTGTTGATGAAGCAAAAACACAAAGCATCGATGGTCTCGCATACGACGGCTCTTGTTTAACGAAATATGAGATTGCAAATGGCTGGGTTGATGATCCAGACGACGGTGCTCCTAATGGTGTTTC
>NZ_LWFU01000330.1:0-6129 GCF_001635135.1 Oleiphilus sp. HI0080 | reverse complement strand
ACTTGTTTGAAATTCTGAAAAGGATTTAACCACAAGCTCCCTTTCAGGAGGCGTTTTTAGCTCAGGCCACGGCAGTCCAACCGAAAGAGTCAGCCAGCCCTCATAGGGTAGCTGCTGTCGTAAACCGCGAACTTGATTTGGCCAGTCTGCGTGTTGTGACGTGTCAGGAATGATTAGAGCGGCTCCATGGATATTCTTGGCTTTTGCTTCGATCTTCAAGGCGAGACTTTGAAAAGCACTGGCTGCGCCTGGGTATTTGATATCTAACCAAAGGACTTGTGCTTCCTCGACGCTACTCGCAAGTGCTGTGCTAAATGCGCGCTCTTGTTGATGTAGCTCTGGTATGCGATCTTCTTTGGCTTCTTCCTGCTCTTCGGTCTCGTCGGTTTGATCAAGCTCCGAACCGATGCTTTCGGTGAGATCCGGAGCCACTTCTTCTGCGATGGTTAGCGCCGAGCTCAACGTAATTAGGCAGAGCACAATGATGGTCGATAAAAGGCTGCTTGTTATTTGTCTAGCGATTGCATACATTGCGCGCGAACACCCAAAAAATTCTGTAAGAGGTAACTATGCCTGATTTTAAGATTGCACCATCCATCTTATCGGCCGATTTCGCTCGACTTGGAGAAGAAGTTGAAAACGTTTTAAGTGCTGGCGCGGATATTGTCCACTTTGACGTTATGGACAATCACTATGTACCAAATCTCACGATTGGGCCAATGGTTTGTCAGGCACTCAGAAAATACGGTATTACAGCCCCTATTGATGTCCATCTTATGGTGCAGCCGGTCGATGATTTGATTGGTCAGTTTATCGACGCCGGTGCAACGTATATCACCTTTCATCCTGAAGCTTCTCAGCATATTGATCGTTCTCTGCAAATGATTCGTGATGGAGGTTGTAAAGCTGGTCTGGTTTTTAATCCGGCTACCCCGCTGCACTATCTTGATCATGTGATGGACAAGCTGGATATGATCTTGTTGATGTCGGTAAACCCTGGTTTTGGCGGACAGAAATTTATACCGACAACGCTCGATAAGTTGCGCTTGGTGAAACAGCGAATCTTAGAGAGTGGACTCGATATCCAGTTAGAAATTGATGGCGGCGTGAAAGCCGATAACATTCGAAAAATTGCCGAAGCCGGTGCGGATACTTTTGTAGCGGGTTCGGCAATTTTTAATACAGATGATTATCAGGCAACCATCGATAAAATGCGTGCAGAGCTCGCGGCAGCCAAGCTCTCTTAAATCGTCAGAGCAAGAACAAGAGCCAGGAATATGTTGGACCTCTCTTTAAGGCAGTGTCGGCTAGCGATGTTTGATCTAGACGGAACATTGGTCGATAGCGTGCTGGATATTCACGCAGCATTAAATCAAGCGCTTGTTATCTGCGGCTACCCTGTCGTTGCAGAGAGCCAGTCCAGGGAGTGGGTTGGTAACGGGGCTAGAGCGTTAGTCAATCGGGCTTTGCTGGGTTGCCTCCATCCAGAAAGAGAACATATTGAGTTAGAGCGCGTACTTGATGTTTTCTATACACAGTATCGCGTTGAGAATGGTCGACATTCGGTCTGTTACGATGGCGCTCAAGCGCTACTTGCAAGACTTCGGGCTGTCGGCTGCAAAGTGGCTATTGTTACCAACAAGCCGTTTGAACATGCGCAGCAGTTGGTTGCACAACTTGCCCTAGAGCATGACGTCTTATTGGGCGGTGACTCTCTTGCGCATCGCAAACCACATCCGCAACCGCTGTTGCATTGTTTAGCGCATTTTTCGGTTCGGCCAGAAGAGGCTGTTATGGTGGGAGACTCGGTAAGCGACTTTGAAGCGGCGCACGCAGCGAAGGTCCCTGTAATAGGCGTAAGCTACGGTTATAACCATGGTTTGCCAATTGATGCGCGTAATCTAGATGGGCTTGTTGATTCGCTAAATGAGCTGGGGTAATCTCGTTTCATTAACCGTGGTTTAAATTTTTTCTCTTAAATAGTACGTTGAGTTAGCCAAGTGCCTGTCATAACGAATTCCAGCAAACTACTCGTAGCGCCGTTCTCGACGTTTTTCCGTTGGCGATTTTAAGTCGTTTTATTTCAACGCTTAATCTGTAAGTCGCTAATCAAGGAACCATAATGAATTCAGAACAGTTTTATGCCTTTGCTCAACAGGGCTACAACCGAGTACCTGTTGTTCGAGAGGTGCTCGCCGATCTAGATACACCGTTAAGTTCATATCTCAAGCTTGCTGATGGGCCTTATAGCTGCCTTTTGGAATCCGTGCAGGGTGGTGAAAAATGGGGGCGTTATTCCATTATTGGTCTGCCATGTCGACAAGTTCTCAAAGTGTGGGGGCATACCATCAACGTCGAGCAAGATGGCGCCGTTATTGAGTCGCTTGAGCACGACGATCCGCTAGCGTTTGTTGAAGAGTTCCAGTCTCGCTTTAAGGTTCCTGAGATAGAAGGCCTGCCCCGTTTCAATGGGGGGTTAGTCGGCTATTTTGGTTACGATATTATTCGCTATGTCGAGCCTAAGCTGGCTGACTCCTGCCCACCGGACCCACTGGGAACGCCGGATATTTTATTGATGGTGTGTGATCAGCTCGTCGTGTTCGATAACCTGAGCGGCAAGTTGATTCTGATTCATCACGAAGATCCAAGTGTTGAAGGCAGCTATGAAGTTGCGGATTCTGTCCTCGACATTCTGGTGCATCGTTTACGGACAGTGCAGGCGAAGTCGCCCTCTCGCCCAGAGCAGGATGAAGACGTCCAAGAAGGGCATTTCGTCTCGGGGTTTGAGCAACAGAAGTTCGAAGCGGCCGTGGATAAGATTAAAGATTACGTCCTTGCAGGGGATGTGATGCAGACGGTTATTGCGCAGCGTATGTCGATTCCTTTCAAGGCTGCGCCGCTAGACTTGTATCGTGCATTGCGGTGTTTGAATCCGTCACCTTATATGTACTTTTTAAACTTGGGCGATTTTCATGTTGTTGGCTCGTCACCTGAGATCCTTGCTCGAGTAGAGGACGGCTTGGTTACCGTACGACCAATTGCTGGTACGCGGAAACGGGGCAAGAATGAAGCTGAAGATATCGTGCTCGAAAAAGACTTACTAGCCGATCCAAAAGAGCTTGCCGAGCATCTGATGCTGATTGACCTGGGGCGCAATGACGTTGGGCGAGTGGCCAAAACAGGTACGGTGGAGTTGACCGATAAAATGATCATAGAACGCTACTCGCATGTGATGCACATCGTCTCCAATGTGACGGGTGAGTTGAAAGAAGGGGCGAGTGCGATGGATGTGCTCAGAGCGACATTCCCTGCAGGCACCTTGAGTGGCGCACCCAAAATACGAGCAATGGAAATTATTGACGAGCTTGAACCTGTAAAGCGCGGTGTCTATGGCGGCGCGGTGGGTTATCTTTCCTGGAGCGGTAATATGGATACCGCTATTGCTATCCGAACCGCTGTTATCAAAGATGAAGAGCTTCATATTCAAGCCGGTGCAGGCGTTGTTGCCGATTCTGTTCCTCTTAATGAATGGGAAGAGACGTTGAATAAAGGGCGTGCGGTGTTTCGTGCGGTGGCTATGGCGACTCAGGGTCTTGATGCGAAGGAGAGTAACTAATGTTGTTGATGATCGATAATTACGACTCCTTTACGTATAACGTTGTTCAATACTTGGGTGAGCTAGGTGCGGATGTACACGTGCATCGCAATGACGAAATCACGATTGAGCAAATTCGTGAGATGAACCCTGAAAAAATAGTGATCTCTCCAGGGCCGTGTACGCCAAATGAGGCCGGTGTTTCTTTGCAAGTATTAGAACAGTTTAGAGGTAAACTACCCATTTTGGGTATCTGCTTGGGCCATCAAAGTATCGGTCAGGCATTTGGCGGGGACATTGTTCGTGCTTCGCGCGTTATGCATGGTAAAACCTCGCCTGTTTATCATAACGACACCGGTGTGTTTAAGGGTTTGCCCAACCCTCTAACAGCGACACGTTACCACTCGCTGGTGATTGACAAAAATACGCTTCCGGATTGTTTAGAAATCACAGCGTGGACCAACAACGACGATGGTTCGATAGAAGAAATAATGGGCGTGCGCCATAAAGAGTTTGATATTGAAGGTGTGCAATTTCACCCAGAGTCTATTTTGACGGAGTGTGGTCATGAGTTATTGGACAACTTCCTGAAGCGTTAGATACAGCGCACGCTTGTCGAGTATGCATAAATAAGAATCAACAAGAGCGAAGAAGAAAGAGAGAACAGAATGAGTATCAAAAAAGCGATCGCCAAAGTTGTAGACGGCAATGACCTCTCAACACAAGAGATGAATGCCGTGATGAACGAAGTCATGACTGGGCAAACGACCGATGCGCAAATAGGCGCTTTGTTGGTTGCTTTGCGCATGAAGGGTGAGTCCATCGAGGAAATCACCGGCGCGGCAGAAGTGATGCGAGATCTGTCTTTCAAGGTTCCTATCGAAGGGGAGCACTTGGTTGATACATGCGGCACAGGAGGCGATGGCGCTAACCTGTTTAATGTTTCTACCGCCTCGGCGTTCGTTGTTGCTGCGGCGGGTGGACATGTTGCAAAGCACGGTAATCGAAGCGTCTCAAGCAGCACGGGCAGTGCCGATGTGCTCGAAGCTGCGGGCGTTAATTTGGATGTCAGCGCACAGGAAGTTGCACGGGCAATAGAAGAAATAGGCGTGGGCTTTATGTTTGCGCCGGCGCACCACAGTGCGATGCGTTTTGCTATAGGCCCAAGAAAAGAGCTGGCATTACGTACCATCTTTAACATGCTGGGGCCAATCACAAATCCGGCGGGTGTGAAGCGGCAGGTTATTGGTATCTTTTCCAAAGACCTTTGCCGTCCGATGGCTGAGGTCTTATCTCGGTTAGGCAGTAAGCACGTTATGGTTGTAAATTCTAACGATGGCCTAGATGAGATCTCCATCGCCGCTAATACCCATGTTGCCGAGCTAAAAGATGGCGTGATCACCGAATATGATATTGCTCCGGATGAGCTTGGTTTGCAGCATGCTGATCTATCTGGCCTGAGCGTCGAGAGCGCTGCAGAGAGTTTGGAATTGATCAAGGCGGCGCTTGGCAAGGCAGACGATGAGCGCGCACGAAAGGCGCGTTCGATCATCACGATCAATGCGGGCGCGGCTATTTACGTTTCAGATTTAGCAGATAGTTTGCAGGCTGGCGTTGCATTAGCAGAAGATGCCATCGGGAGCGGTTTAGCGCTTGCGAAAATTGACGAGCTTGCAAGTTTTACGCAAGTGTTCAAGCACGAGCATTAGAGAGACATTATGAGTTTTGATGACCGCATGAATAGTGCGACGCCCACCATCCTGAAGAACATTGTTGATCGAAAATGGCAAGAGATTGATCAGCGGTCCGCGTCTGTTGCAATTGAAGAGCACCGCGCACGTGCTTTTGATATGCCCCGGTGTCGCGGCTTTGTTGCAGCCATAGAGCAGAAGCTAGCAAGTGGCACCTCAGCGGTTATTGCGGAGATTAAAAAGGCATCGCCTAGCAAAGGCGTTATTCGTGAAGATTTTAAGCCCGCAGAAATCGCTGAAGCCTACGAGCGAGCAGGTGCGGCTTGTTTGTCTGTTTTGACAGACAAAGATTTTTTTCAAGGCGACGAGGCATATCTGCAAGCTGCGCGCGATGCTGTCTCGCTGCCCGTTATTCGCAAAGACTTTATGGTCGACCCGTATCAGATTTACGAGAGCCGCGTCGTCAATGCGGACTGTATCTTGCTCATTGCAGCATGTTTGACGAAAGATCAGATACAAGAGCTGTCGGGCATTGCTCAGGAAGTCGGTTTAGATGTCCTTGTTGAGGTGCACAACGCTCAAGAATTGGAGGTGGCTTTGACGCTGGGCACTAAACTCATCGGCATTAATAATCGCGATTTGCACAGCTTTGAGGTTAGCCTAGAAAACACGTTTTCGCTCTTGCCTTCCATTCCTGAAGACAAAATCGTCGTAACAGAAAGTGGTATTCATACTCTGGATGATGTGCAAGCGATGCGAGAGAAACAGGTAAACGCGTTTTTGGTGGGAGAGGCCTTTATGCGTGCGGCCGACCCAGGTGATGAATTGGCGAGACTGTTTTTT
>NZ_LWFU01000329.1:0-15126 GCF_001635135.1 Oleiphilus sp. HI0080 | reverse complement strand
AACTTAGCACTGATAAAACACTAGATTCTTCAGGAACAAAGATGACGATAACAAGCCCGACTTCAATGATTGAAGTAAAACAAGATGGTGCAGTTCTTCAAGTCACCATCAATAATCCACCGGCCAATACCTGGACACTCGAAAGCCTCAACGGGCTTAAAAGCGTCGTCGATTCGGCGAGCCGAGCGAATAGCGTTGTCGCCATCGTGATCCATGGTCAAGGTGAGAAATTTTTCTCTGCCGGTGCCGATTTAAAGCAATTTGCCAGCGGCGACAAATCCGCATCAAAGGGGGTAGCGGAAGCTTTTGGAGAAGCTTTCGAAGCGCTTGCCAATTTTGAAGGTGTGAGTATCGCGGCGATGAATGGTTACGCCATGGGTGGCGGACTAGAGTGCGCTTTAGCGTGTGACATTCGTATCGCTGAGGAACAGGCGCAACTTGCACTTCCAGAGGCAAAAGTTGGATTACTGCCATGTGCAGGCGGCACTCAACGGCTGTGTTGGCTGGTTGGCGAAGCGTGGGCGGCTCGCATCATTTTACTCGGTGAACGCATCAAAGCAGACACCGCAGAGAAGATTGGCTTAACCCAAGAAACCACCGGCACCGGGCAAAGCTTGTCTCGCGCGTTAGAAATGGCACAGCAAGTAGCCCAACAGAGCCCAGATGCTGTTCGCGCCTGTAAGCGCCTAATGAAAGCACCACGCGAGCACGCGATCGCGCAAGGCCTAAAAGATGAACGCGCCGAATTCATCGATCTCATTGGTGAAACCAACCAGGTCGAAGGCACTAACGCATTCCTGGAAAAACGCACGCCGTCTTGGTCTTAGCGCTCGAAGACCAATCGCGCAAAACAAGCGTCACATATATAGGCTAACTAAACGCACAGCATCGGCATTGTCCGGAAGACTCACGGAACTAGGCAGACTTAATGACAACACAATCAAGCCAGATACGCACCAAAGAGATCGCATCCAAAAAAGGCAAAGTTGGGCACTTAACGCTCAACGCCCCAAAAGCTTTAAATAGTTTGAGCCTGGAAATGATTCAAAGCGCCTTTCGGCAGCTGAGCCGCTGGGCCGAGGACGATGCCATCGCATGTATCCTGATGGATGGCGCAGGTGACAAAGGCTTTTGCGCAGGCGGCGACGTGCAGAAG
This sequence comes from Oleiphilus sp. HI0080, assembly GCF_001635135.1. Classification (NCBI taxonomy): domain Bacteria; kingdom Pseudomonadati; phylum Pseudomonadota; class Gammaproteobacteria; order Oceanospirillales; family Oleiphilaceae; genus Oleiphilus; species Oleiphilus sp. HI0080. The sequence goes on along the minus strand of NZ_LWFU01000329.1, from coordinate 13,970 downwards.
CTGTATCAGTCTGCGATTGATAACCCCGGCGGGCCGTGCGACTACGCAGAGCAGTTTTTTGTTGAAGAATACCAACTCGATTATCTGATACACAGCTACCCCAAACCGATTATCTGCATCGGCTCGGGGATTGTTATGGGCGGAGGCCTTGGATTAATGCAAGGCGCTAGCCATCGCGTTGTCTCAGAGAGCAGCCGTATTGCAATGCCCGAGGTAACCATTGGTCTATTTCCCGATGTTGGTGCGACACGCTTCCTTAACGATCTTCCTCAGGGGCTTGGTTTGTTCTTCGCGCTCACCGGAGCAAGCATTAACGCAAGTGACGCAATGAGCCTTGGCCTCGCAGATCACTATGTAGAGTCGTCTAACATTGGCGACATTGTTCAACAGCTTGAGAAAGTATCTTGGACAAAAGACATCAAGAAAAACAAAGAACGTGTTACCTCATTACTAGCCGATTTTGCCGTATCAGAAGATAAGCGCAACAACGACGTTCCATCCGAGCTGGCCAATTGTCGTGACGAGATTGAATATGCCTGCCGCAGCGGCGCCCTAGGCGACGTTATCCACGCGTTAGATAGCATCGATACCGATAGCGGATGGCTCAAAAAGTCGATTAAAACCTTACATCATGGCTCTCCTCTTTCGGCACTTTTGATATTTGAACAACTTCGCCGCCATCGTTATGTGACGCAAAAAGCCGCCTTCGAGGCAGACTTAGTGCTCGCGACGAACTGCGTGCGTTATCCCGAATTTGCAGAGGGCGTGCGAGCCCTGCTGATTGATAAAGACAGAAAGCCAAAATGGGCATTCAAGCACTTCAGCCACGTACCTGCCTCAGTCATGGAGTCGTTTTTCACTCCTCCTTGGGAGCAAAACCCATTAAGCACTCGCCTGTAGATCAGGCTGCATTGAGCGAACACACTTTTGATCCAACGACAAAAATAAATAAACGGAGCGCATATGACGACCATCGCCTTTATCGGATTAGGAAACATGGGTGGCCCAATGGCCGCAAATCTTATCAAAGCCGGATTTAGCGTTCGGGTCTTTGATCTTGTTGAGGCCAATGTTACACAGCTAGAACAACAAGGCGCTTATGCGGCAAAAAGTGCAGAAGAGGCAGCCCAAGGCGCAAACGCGCTGATAACAATGCTCCCAGCAGGAAAGCACGTAGCAGGACTGCTTAGCGGCCCAGACGGGCTGCTTGCCAAACTGCCCAAAAACACCTTGGTTATTGACAGCTCTACCATCGATGCAGAAACCAGCCGCGCCGTTCATGCTGAGGCTAAAAAATACGATTTGCTCTTTATCGACGCCCCTGTATCTGGCGGTGTCGCCGCAGCAACAGCAGGCACGCTCAGCTTTATGTGTGGCGGGAGTGCCGACGCATTTGAAGCCGCGAAAGCACCTCTCTCCGCCATGGGAGCAAACCTGTTTCATGCGGGTCCTGAAGGCGCAGGCCAAGTCGCAAAAATGTGCAACAACATGCTGTTGGCGATACATATGATCGGCACCAGCGAAGCCTTAAAGCTTGGCGAAAAGAATGGCGTCGATGCCTCTGTGCTTTCCGAGATTATGATGGCAAGCTCCGGAAAAAACTGGAGCCTAGAAAAGTACAACCCCTACCCTGGTGTGATGCCAGCTAGCCCTGCGTCGAATGATTACAAACCGGGGTTTATGGTGGATCTGATGACCAAGGACCTTGGATTGGCGATGGACAATGCTCAAAACCAGAATAGCGCCACGCCTCTGGGAGCACTCGCATACGAGCTCTACAAACAAAAGCAAGCCAACGGCGAAGGTGCGCGTGATTTTTCTAGCATCATTGAGCTTATTGACGCACTACCAAGATCAGACAAATAGGTGAAGATCATCCACGTGAAGCATAAACGCTCAGCTCAATGTGCATTGAAGCTTGCCAGGTTTAGGTCAGCACCCAGCACCGCACGCACAGCTCCCTCCACAGCACCCTTTACAGCAATCTGCGCAGCATTGCTCACAACGCTCATCGTAAACGTGTTTTTCATACCCGCGGCGCTGTCTGAGACCAACATTGTCGAGACCAACATTGTCGAGACCCATGCGATCGCGCTTTACGGTGAACCCAAATACCCAGATGGCTTTGAGCATTTTGACTGGGTAAAACCTGACGCGCCTAAGGGCGGGCAGCTGCGCCTAATGGGTTTTGGCACATTCGACTCAACCAACCCCTACACCCTTAAAGGCACGAGCCCGTTCAACACTCCGGGCATGTTCATGTACGGCTTTTCAGAGCTAAACGAAACACTCATGTTGGGCACCGGCAGCTATTCGCCATCGGCCGATGAAGCGCAAACAGCCTATGGCCTTTTGGCCGAGCGCTTGCGTTATACAGAAGACTTTAGCTGGGTTGAATACGACATCAGACAGAACGCTTTCTTTCATGATGGGCATCCCGTTGACGCAGACGACGTCGTGTTTTCATTTAATACCTTAATTGAAAAAGGTCATCCTCGCTTTCAGCAAAGCTTGCTCGATGTACACAGTGTCGAAAAACGCTCCTCACACACAGTGCGCTTCAATCTCAAAGATGGTGCCGGTAAACAAGCCGTGTTTCGCACTGGCGAAGTGCCCGTGCTACCACAGCATTTCTGGCAGGAAAAAGATTTCGAAAGCGCCTCAAGCGTCGTACCGCTTTTAAGTGGCCCCTATAAAATCGTTGAAGTGGATACCGGCTCACGCATTACCCTAGAGCGGGTGCCCACATTTTGGGGAAACGAACTCAACGTCTACAAAGGGCGCTATAACTTCGACACGATCAGCATGGATTTTTACCGAGATCAGGCCGTTGCGTTTGAGGCATTCAAATCGGACGAGTTTGATATTTTCTATGACTACACCGCCAAGAACTGGGCCGAGGGTTATGATTTTCCGGCCATCAATGCCGGCGATATCATCAAAGAACAAATCCCGCATAGTATTCCATCTGGAACACAGGGCTTTTTCTTTAATACCCGCAAAGCGCTATTCAAAGACAAGCGCGTTAGACAAGCTATCTCGGAGCTATTTGATTTTGAGTGGATTAATGCCAGCCTTTTCCATAAGGCCTACACNCGCAACACTAGCTACTTCCCCAACTCCCAATACGCGCATCAAGGCAAACCTTCAGCAGAAGAACTCGCCCTGCTAGAGCCATTCAGAACGCAGTTACCACCCGAGTTGTTTTCCGGGCCATTTGAATTTTCACCTAGCAAGGGGGACGGCAATATCCGAAACAAAATGCGCAAAGCGATTAAGCTACTGCGCGATGCAGGCTGGGAACAAGATCAAGGCGTTCTAAGAAACAAGCAAACTGGGCAGGCCTTCAAGTTTGAGTTCATCTATCGACAGGCAGGGCTTGAGCGCGTAATCATGCCCTTTATCAAGAACATGCAACGCCTTGGCATTACAGCAAAACCACGTTTAGTGGAAAACGCCCAATACAAAGCGCGACTCGATCAATTCGACTTTGATGTCATGACCTTTGTGCTGTCTCAAGGGACGGCACCCAGTTACGAGCAACGCGATTATTTTCATAGCGAGTTGATTAATGTCGAAGGCGGCCAGAACTATGCGGGCATCCAAAATCCTGCGGTGGATGCGCTCATCGAAACCTTACTCAACAGCAAAACAGAACAACAAGTCGTGACCACAATGCGTGCGCTCGACCGAGTGTTGATGTTCGAGCATTACATCGTGCCGAATTGGCATATAGGCATCCACCGCGTTGCCCACTGGAATCGATTTTCTCGCGCCAAAGACGCCCTTCCCTACAAGCTAGGCACAGAGAACTGGTGGCTGAAAACGACGCAACAAAACTCGAAATACAACACCAAAGACAAGGCGAAAGACAACTAGATCGTCGTACTAGTAGAGCAAGATGCTCACGCCTCGTGTCTCAACAAAGAAACAGCCGCGGACTCATTGCTCAAGCTGTCGCGCCAAATCGCACATGTCACAAATAAGGAACCGCATAGCATGGTCCGTCCACCCATGCGATTCATGTTTAACAAGGCAACGACGCACCTTATGCGAAATCGATTATCCAAACGAAGAGGAAATTAAATTGGAAAACATACAAGTCATCACGACTTTTTTAGGTTGGTGTACTGTTGTAAATTTGGGCTTTTATTTACTTACCGCTTTCGCGTTAATGGGTTTTAGGGAGCCAATCAAAAAGATACATTCAAGCGTTTCTGCTGTTGCAGGTGAGAAGCTAGATGAGCTGTATTTTAACTATTTAGCCAGCTTCAAAATGGCGATTATCATCTTGAACATTGCACCTTATGCAGCTCTTAAACTTATGGCATGAGTGAGTTGGGCCTAACATGCAAACGCTACCAGGGGAGATTTTGGTGAAACCAAGGAAGATGAAACAGGAAATGCAGGCGAAGTTCAGTGCTGGGGTAACGCGCGCAGAGCTACTGAATGAATACAAGGGGCTTACACTTCCAGAAAAGCGCGTTGCAGCATGCGTTGCCTCACTGAAAGACGAAACGCTATGCCAGCTTTACAGTGGAAGAAACAACATATTAATTAGTCTGATGTTTGTGCAGGCGTTATTTGCTGCGTTTGCTGGCTATACCACTGGGCTCTCAATAGGAGGGCAGGCTCCATATTGGTTGGCAGGCATTGCGGCTTCTATCTCGTTCTTATTCATTATCGGCTTCTACAGGCACAGCTTAACGGCGTACTTGGCTTATATATTTCTTTCCATCAGTCAGTTGCCCAATACATTTCCTAGCGCAAACGACGAGCCGATTAAGCTTTTTATTATATGGTCTATCACGGTCGGCACTATCTTGTATGTATGGCATGTTAAATCAAAGCTGTATCCATACTTTGGGTTTTTCGGTGCTAAAAAAGAAAGTGGCCAATTCACCTTCGCCCGCTAAACATTTTTTATCGCGCTAGGCCCTAGGTGGGCCAGCTCATTTTGATGCCATACGTTGTTCGCCTTTTGGCCTTGCTCGTAGGACCATACACAAGCAACAGGCCATACTCACTTGGAGCGGCATTTTCCTAGAATGGTTTTCGTCAGATGCACTCAATAAATGCCGTTTCTGCGAAAAGCTGACCTAGACCATCGGTGTCTCTCTGTGTCTTATCAAGACTTTGCGCATAATCAATTTCCTCATCGGTCGGCTCGGGAAACTTTAATTGTTTGGTGCACTCTGTCGCGTTTCCTCCAACGATTTCGATATTCCGCTCGGTCTCGTGATTCATTGCGATGTAATACGTTGGATCAAAAACCCGCCATTCGAGGCGCGTACCCTCAACGGGTATTTTTTGGTCAATATCAAATTCCATATCTAGAACCAAAACCAATTGTCCATCGACCTTAGTCGTTGTCAGTTGATACTTCTCAGGCATGCCTAAATCGACCACGGCATCATGCGCTTTGAGCTCAGAGAAATAGGTATACGGTTTGAGGTTTTTTATCATTGCGGTGGCCGTTTCAGATAGGCCTAACAGCTCATCGCCAAACTCATTTAATAAGTCTGCGTGCATAATCATGGAGTAGTAGAAGTCAAACTCCCACCGTTGTTTTATACCAATCAAGCGTGCTTGGTCGTCCAAAACAAACGTTGAATTTAATTGAATCCAATTATGTGGATGCGCTTGCACGGTACTCACGCAAGCCCATAGAAAGCAGTAAAGCATGCACTTTTTTAACATATACTAAGCCGCCGAATTGACACACTCATCACACACGCAATTAATCTCAAGCTGAGGACTAACAAGCTGAAAGCCTTCGGACTCGACGCGTTTTCTTAAATCTTTTTCGGTAAATTTACCCAAACTAATTTCTTTTACGCGCTGGCATTCACCGCAAATCAAAAACTGCGAAACCTCATGGCGATGCTCGCAATTAATGTGGCAGCATGCCACATACTTATTTGCCAAATTGAGTTTATGAACCAAATGCTGTTCTTGAAGAAAGTCCAGGATTCGATAAACAGACATGGCCGGAATCACCTCGTCGTACTCGTTCTTGCACAGTTCAACAAGCTCATAGGCCGAGAGCGCCTTGTCTGAACCTAACAAACCCGATAAAACCAATTTACGTTTGGGCGTTAAACGCGCACCACTTTCTAGGCACTTTCTTTCTGCACCTTGAAGTGACTGTTGATCAAGATCGAGATCCATAACCGTTCCTTTACCTATATAATCAAACGTAAACTAGATGTGCTGCGCATTTGCTACCATATCATGCGCATTTCACAGGGTCTTCAAAACTTAAAAAGTCGGCTTTCATCCATCGCCACGAACTTCAGCGCATCAGTACCGGAGCAAACCACTTTTTCCTGCTCTTGCTTTCCTCGGCCTACGAAAGCAGACACGCCATGAGCGACTCCTCGATGGGCATATCCAACTCGTTGTAAATCACCTCAACGCGGCTTTCAAGGCAATCATCTAGGGCAAATTCACTGAACCCATCACTTGTTAAGTTAAAACCGACTACGCCCTCTTGCGTGATAAAAACGGCTTTCGCACGTTCAACTTTGTGGCCGCTCAAACGCTGCATAAAGTCATGCAACTTTGCTCGATCAAATACCTTGTCGGCAGAAAAGCGCCAGCCGAGGCTTTGATACCCCTCTCCGCGATTGCTCGCCTTCAGATAGCCGTTGTCGGGAATCTGTGGCTCTATGATTGTTTCGATTGGCTGCTCGACCAGAACGTGACCGTGCTTCTGATCTTGCGGATGATGCGGCTGCGAACTTGCCTTAAAAGCAGAGCGCCCCTCCAATAATGAAACATCAATGTTGCCAAAAGATGCAAACGCGACCTGTGCCGTATTTGCGTTATGCTGAGCGACATAGCGTATGAGGTTTTGAGTGGCATTCGGCGGATACACTTCCTGTTTATTGCCAATGACCACATCCGCCATCGCAATTTGCTGGTTAAACGTTTGATGCTCGGTATATCGTGGGTCATCGAGCTTTCTTGCATCCACCAATGTTATTGTCTTTTGAATAGAGAGAACCGGCTTGTAGACGTCGGAAGCCAGCACCTGCATCACTTCAAGGGGATGTCCTAAACCTGTCGGCTCTATTAACAAACGATCCGGTTTTGCCCGCGCCAACAGTTGGTTTAATGCAATTTGCATAGGCAAGCCGGCGGCACAACACATACAACCTCCGGGTACCTCTTTGATATAGATGCCCGACGCCTCGGTATGCTGACCGGTAAAAAGGCTGCCATCAACGCCAACCTCACCAAATTCATTGACCAAGACGGCCCACCGTTCGTGCGCTGGCTTGGTCTTCAACAAATGAATAATCGAGGATGTTTTTCCAACACCAAGAAAGCCGGTAATGACATTGGTTGGCACAGCTGAAATAGCGCCGCGCTGGGTATGCGTGCTTTGTTTCACGTTAGGTCTTCTCACAGGCCTGGGAGCTTTGAGCGCGAGAGAAAAACAGAGGTAGGATACGACTTGCCGCGCTAATGACAATAAACAAAAAGGCGCTTACACAGACGATGGTTGGGCCGGTTGGCGTATCGAACAAATACGATGCGCGCAATCCAGTAAGACTGGCTATTAGAGCCAAGAACGCAGCAACAACGGCCATCGCTTCAGGGGTCTTGCTAAAGGGCCTTGCCGTGGCTGCCGGCACAATGAGCATCGCCGTAATCAGCAACACACCGACTACTTTAATCGCGACCGCGACCACAATCGCCAAGGCAATGGTGAGAATAAGCTGTTCTTTTTTGGGGTCATAGCCACTCGCCAACGCCAGATCTGTATTGAGTGTCGAAAGCAACAACCCCGTCCAACGCCACGCAATCAAGGCCAGAACAACAGCCGCCCCACCCCAGATGACCAACAGGTCTGTTTTACCGACGGCAAGAATATCGCCAAACAAGTAAGACATAAGGTCAATCCGAACACCGGATAGGAAAGAGACCGCAACTAAGCCAATTGCAAGCGAGGAATGGGAAACGACGCCAAGCAAAGTGTCCATCGCAAAGCCCTTGCCGTTGAGTGACGAGACCGTCATCGCCATAACAAAACAAACGCTCAATACACTCACAAACAATGGCGCAGAGAAGGTTAAAGATAATGCGATGCCGAGAACAGCCGCATGTGCCGTGGCATCACCAAAGTAGGCCATTCTTCGCCAAATGACGAAACAACCAAGCGGCGCTGCAGCCAGCGCGACTCCGACACTAGCGAGCGTCGCTCTAACTAGAAAGTCAACAAACATTTCCTGATTCCTTTTGCAGCATGCTCGCATTCGCGTGCTGGTGATCGTGATCATGATCGTGGCTATGGTGATTCTGATGCAAGTACAGGGCAGCCTCGTCTTTGTCTAAGCCGAACAGCGCTCGATATTCGGGCGACATACCAACAACTTCGGGCTTGCCTTCGCAGCAAATGTGGCCATTCACACAGATAACCCGGTCGGTCTGTCGCATCACAACGTGCAGCTCATGGCTGATCATCACGATGCCGCATCCTAGCTTCTGTCGAACGAGATTAATCTGTCGATAAAAGTCTGCCGCGCCACGATGATCTAAGCCTTGTGTCGCTTCATCCAGTAACAATAAATTTGGTGCGCCGAGTAACGCCCTTGCGAGTAATACGCGCTGAAACTGCCCTCCAGACAAATCCATCACCTGTTGTTTATCCAGGTTTGGAACACCTGCATGCTCTAATGCCTCTGCCACAGCGTCTGGGCTATGACCGCCCGGTAAATTCATAAAGCGCTTAACAGTCATTGGGAGCGTCTCGTCCACGTAGAGCTTTTGTGGCACATAACCGAGTTTAAGATCTGGAGACCTTTGGAGAGTACCCGAGGTGGGTTTGATCGCTCCGATCAGCGCTTTGAAGAGCGTTGTTTTTCCAGAGCCATTCGGACCAATCACCGTCACAATCTCACCCGCCGCAACCGACATTGTTATATCGTGCAGAACGCGGCGCTTGCCATAATTCACAGACAGTGAAGTGCATTCAATGAGTTTTTTCGTCAATGAGAACTCCCGATTTCGGCCGCCCTATCCGAGCAACTCTCTTTAAAACACATTTGGTATTGTGTCGAATGAAATAGTGAAGTTATGATATAACATAACATTTTGAGCATCCAGCTGTTTGTAAGCTCATTTCTTGTTGAAGCACTTTTTACTGCTTAACGCACCTACTACGGAGAATGTAATGCGAAAAAGCCTTCTTAGCCTCGGCCTAATTGGTCTGGGTTTGCCATTAAAGACGCTCGCTGAAACACCAAATGTTGCAGTGGACATCGCACCGCTTCATTCCCTTGTAAGCCAAGTGATGGATGGAGTTGCTACACCAGAATTAATTATCACGTCGGGCGCTTCTCCACATCACTATTCTTTGCGTCCTTCTCAAGCGAGGGCTTTGTCAGAATCAGATATTGTATTTTGGATGGGTGAAGAACTAACCCCCTGGCTAGAGAAAGCGATCGATAACGTGGCAAGTTCCTCTAAAAAAGTAGGCATGTTGGATTTAGCAGTAACGACGACTTACCCTTTCCGTGAAGGCACGACCTTTGAAGAGCATGCTCACCACGACAGCGAAGAGAGCGAACACGGACACCACGACGAACCGCATGCGGATGATCATGCCGAGCATTCGAAAACAAACGAGGAACATGAAGCGCACCATGGCGGCTTGATCGATCGCTTTCTCTCGCTGTTCAGCTCAGGACACCATGACCATGAAGACGATCACCACGATGAACACGAAGACGAACATGATGAAGAACACGCAGACCATGAGGCGCACCTTCACGATGGGGTCGATCCTCACGCGTGGTTAGACCCGGAAAACGCAAAACAATGGGTAACGGAGATCTCCCGCGTACTGTCTGAGCAAGACCCAGAGAATGCAACAACGTATCAAGCGAATGCGAGCACCGCGATCGTGGCGCTTGACCAGCTGATTGAACAAACACAAGCAGAAGTCAGCAAGCTTGGAGATCTTCGATTTGTGGTGTTTCATGACGCGTATCAATACTTTGAGAGGCGTTTTGATATTGCAGCGGCAGGCTCTATTTCACTGGGCGACGCGGAAGACCCAAGCCCTGCGCGGATAACCGAAATTCGAAATACGGTTCAAACGCTAGGCGTTACCTGTGTGTTCGCCGAGCCGCAGTTTAATGAAGGTTTGGTGAAAAACATCTTCGCAGATTCCGCCGTCACACGAATTGGTGTTATGGATCCTTTAGGCGCAGACATTGCGACGGGTAAAGCACACTATTCTGGCCTGATTCTCGGTATGAGCGCCAGTTTAGCGGATTGCATAAAATAGCGGCAGCAGCCCTAGGTGGATCAGCCATCTAGGGCTCTCTCTGCGCGGGGATCGACGAACAAACCTCTATCGAAGTGAGGTATGCTGGCTTATCAACACCTCAACACTTGGAAACAACAGCGTATTCGTTCAGCTCTCAGATAACACAAGATGATTCAAGGGTTTGCATTGGCAAGCCAACGTGTACCCTGCCGATTTTTCGTCAGAGGTAATGCCGGGTACAGAGTTGGGTATCGACACTGCCTCGCCCTCTTCGATTTTCAGCTTACACGAACCACAGGTACCGGAAGAACATGCATGTGGCAACTGGATCCGAGCCGCTTTGGCAACCTCGAGTACAGTCTGATTCGATGCCACAGATAAGGAATGTGTCTGCCCATCCGCAAGCGCCACATCAACTTTATGCAACGGCCCCTTCGCCTCGGTAAGCGATGACACAAACTGCTCGATATGTATCTGCTCTCGCGCGATATTCCGCTCGGCTAACACGTCAAGCGCAAGGTCCTTCAAGCCCGCCGGCCCGCAAATATAGAACGCTGTTCGCTTGGTCTGTGCGCTGGATGAATCCGCACCCCTTGAAGGCAACAACTCAGCCAGAGTCGCCTTGTTTAGTCGGCCTTGTATATCCAAAGGATCATGCAGCTCTTGATGAATAACGTAACGAATCGTCAGGCGTTCAGGATGTTGTTCTTTGAGGTGTTCTAATTGATCAAAAAACATAATGCTGTCGCGACTGCGACATGCATAAATGAGCGTCACGGACACATTCGGATGCTCAGCGAGCGCCGTTTCCGCAATCGAGAGTATTGGCGTAATACCGCTACCACCTGCGATTAACACTAAGCCGTCGTGCTCGTTTGGCTCAGCGGCGGGGTAAACAAAGTCCCCAAAAGGCCCTTGCACAACGAGCTCATCGCCTACCTTCAGATCGTCGTTCAGAAAGCCCGAGACCAAGCCCTGCGCGGTTCGTCTAACGCCGATTTTCAAGCTATCTGATCCTGGCTTGGCACATAGGGAATAGCAGCGCGTTTGTTGCTCGCCATTGAGCCATTTACTCACTGTGATGTATTGGCCCGCTTGATATTGAAGACGTTCACCCTGCGGCAATTTAAACTCTATACAAGCAGAATCGAAGGTTAACGCCCTTACCTTCGCGACTTCGAGCACCATGTTGATCGACTTGCCATCGTCCAACAAACTCCGCGTATTTGGTGACGTCATAAAGCCTGGTCTCGTTCCTCCACGCAGATCTTCAATCGGAGCTCCGAGCACCTCCAAATCAGGCAAAATCCGTGTATACACCTCTTTATATTTATACCAAGGCAGCCGAGGATACATGTGGTGGATCAGATGATAGTTTTGACCAAGCAATAGCACGTTTAAAAGCGTGCCAGGATAGATACGCGTGTCGTGATAACGGCTACGCGATTTGTGCGGGTGATGCGGTATGTAGTCAAAAAACAACGCGAGTGCGAGCACCGCAATTATGTTTGGAATGATCACAAAGGCGACGATTTCAAAACCATAGCCAAGCGCCGTCAGAATGAGCAAGCCAGATACTACGGCAGTGAAGTAACACGCTGTACTTTTGTAAGTACTTCTAATTGCGCGCACTCCACGTAACTTGGTAAACGCCAGCACGTGGTATTGAATTGGAATATAGAGACTGTTCAGCGCAACCGTGAACCATGAATGCGCAAATGTGTAGTGGTCTGGGTCGCGATCTGGGTCATTGGTAAACGAGTGATGGCGGTCGTGGATTTTTTGAAAAAAACGATACGGCACCAACAACAAAGGTACGGCAAACGCCCAACCTAACATGGATTCAATGGGTTTGAGCCGAGCATTCGATTTCACAATACTCCCGTGGCCTGCATCATGAACGACAGTAAAACTCGCATAGGCCAAGTATGCGCAAATCAGGGTGGCTGCCGCGTAAGGGAGATCACCTGCTAGGGCACTGCTAATCGTCCAGTAATAGCCCAGCACAATGCCTAATGCTAACAGCAGTGTTCCCCACGCAACATCGGGAACCGACTCTTGCCACTTGGATTCAAACGCAACCGGTTTGGCTTCGCTCATCATTTGCATCTCGTCACCTCGTCATTCTATGCGTTCAATATATACTCAGAGACGGTTTAGCCGCATTTCCTTTAATGACATTATTATTAACATTAACCGCCAATTCGGTTTAAGATTAACCAATGACATCACCAAACCAATCCCACATTGCTTACCTGTTAATCGTTTAAAGCCTTCAATTTACAACGGTTGAACGCCTACTGGAGCATACAAAGCTGACGATTGAGTCTTTATCCACGACCGAGATGATTAGCCTCTCGGATGCAATCCAAATCGTCCATAACGTCAATAAGTACAGCTATACACCAATCTGGCCAGCCATCTATGGAAAGCATTTAGGCGTGGCAACACATGGGCCAATTGGCTATGCCGCAGTCAGTGCGCCTACCGTCGGTCGAGCGTTATCGACCTTTATCGAATGGTTCCAAATACGTTCTGCGTCTTATGTCAGTAAAATTATTGAAAGCGAAGAAAACTTTGAGATCGTGGTGTTCGATACAAGTGGCGATGATGCCTACAAACAGTTTTTTTTCGAATCGCTGATGCGCGCTTTTGAAGTGCTGATTAGCCTGCTTGCGGTTGAATCAAAGTGCCAAACAACATTGCATTTCGAAACGAACGCCGAGCATCGGAGGGAGCTCATGAAAAACGAGTATGCGTCAAAACTCGTTTTTGCATCTGATACAAACAAATTGGTCGTGCCTAAAGCGATGTGGTTTCAAGCCTCGCCGCTAAGCGATCACGATTCGCACGAGCTTAATTTACGAAAGTGCCAACAGCTCATGGAGCAAATGGAATACAAGAATCGCTGCGACATCGCAGTGAGACACTTGCTCCGACGACATATTGAGGAGCGCATACTGCGCCAAGGTGACTCAGAGTTGCTCCCCTCCCTAAAACAGACGAGCGAAGCCTTACATTATTCGGAACGAACACTCATTAGAAAGCTACAGCAACTAGAAACCTCTTACAAAGAGATACTCGAGGCCGAGAGACGATCATTTGCCGACAAGCTTTTAAGAGATGCGAGATACACCATTTTTGAAATCGCAGATATTCTAGGGTACAAAGAGTCCGCCAGTTTTTGCCGTGCGTTTAAAAACTGGTTTGGGCAGAGCCCTTCAGCCTATCGCCGTAGCCCTCGGGCATAACCCCCCTTCGGTTCACTGAGAAAATCGCTTATCAACATCGACTATGATGTCGATGACAACAGCATCTCAATGTGTGGAATGCCGTCTTCGTCATATTCGTCCGAGACCTGCTCATATCCAAACTGACTATAAAAGCGCTTCAGATGAGCCTGAGCAGAGATGCGATTGCCCATGCCTGGGTATAATTTTTGTGCATCCTCCAGCACATGCTCCATGAGTAGAACGCCAAGACCCGTCGCTCTAGCATGACGCGCAACAACGACTCTGCCAACCGCGGGCTCTGCAAATTTAAGCCCGGGCGGCACTAGGCGCGCATAAGCGAGAATGGCGCCACTTTGATCACGACAAAAAACGTGTAATGCATCGTCATCTTTGGTATCGATATCCGGATAAATGCAGTCCTGCTCGATCACAAACACATCCTGACGCAGCATCAA
>NZ_LWFU01000328.1:0-9067 GCF_001635135.1 Oleiphilus sp. HI0080 | reverse complement strand
TTTTTCCTCCTCGCTCGCTAGGTGTTCTTCCACGTTTTCTTCAACTGTCGTTTCAGTCGCGTTCTCAGTGGTCGCATCTAAAACCGACGTTTCTTGAGGGCGATCCTCGCTCGGCTCTTCCGCCTCGACAGCTTCGGGAAGAATATCGCTTTTGTCTCTCTCGATGGTGACTATTCTTACGCCAGAATCAATCAGTTTCTGAACGTCCTGAGGATCCTGAATTTTAAATGAGTGGCGTAAAAAAGGGCTGTCAATCCATGAGACATCAATACCGACAACATGCATGCCCGGCCGCAATAATGCGATTGGAATCTCTTGCTTGGCCATAAATAGAACTTCTCCGTATTGCTTGAGAAGAATAGTCAAGAATTGCTGTTTTGCAGTGTATATTTTTGTTTCTGAGAAGCAGGTGGCGAGCGCTTAATCTTGTGTTAATCTGAGCCTCAAACAAGTACGTCTGTCTTCCAGTATTAACCACTCAAATGTAAAAGGTGCCTACCTTGCTCACTATTTTTAACCGCATCATTGGTGCCGTTGCGTTACTGATTATTCTTACTTTGCTTGCAATTTGGGCCTTCAGCCCGTTGGCTGTGCGGCAATATGCGCCGCCTTTTCTAGCCGAGCTGGGTTTAGAAATGAGCGAATCCTCATCTATCCGTCTCAATCCGTTTAAAGGCGCGTTAACCGTTAACGACTTCGCGCTTAGCGAACTGACAGACCAAAAGCAGAACGTGGACCAGAGCCACGGCAGCAACAAGGCTGTCATTTCTCACGCGGTAATCGATGTAAGCTTGCTGGCACTGGTGGCCAAACAGCTAGCCTTTGATGAGCTAGATTTTGACGATCTAAGCATTACGATTGAGCGCGTACAAAGTCAAAACCAGCAAAGCAAAGAGGATTCAGAACCGACAACAAAAGAGATACTGAAGATCGCTGGTTACGCACTGCCAACTGACAACCCAGACAATGACGAAGAATCCGTTATAGAGGATAAGGAGCAAGGCTCTGAACCAATAAATTGGTCACTCGCAGTGCCAGAGCTAAGCATCGATAATTTCACAGCTCGCGTCCTCGACCTTGACTCCAGCCATGAGATTTCTCTTCAAAACCTCAGCGTCGTCGATTTAGCATTGGCGCAAAATGGCCTTAATGGCACTCTCGCTCTTTCTGCCCTGCTGAATGAAGCTCCCTTTAAGCTCGACCTAGAGATCGCCCTCGAGAATGAAGTGATCGAAGAGCAAGAGACAATTACCGGACAAGTATTGTTTGCAAGCAGCCTCGACAAACTAGCCGGCAGCGCTTTTTCATACTTGCTAAAAGACCAGCTGAATAAGCTTGGGGGCCACCTCGACTTCAACCTCGAAGGCGAAGTAAACATCCAAGCAAATGGCATAGCCTTGGCGCTCAAGCCCTCTTATTTAGAAGTACAACAGCTTGATCTGAGTCTCGCGGATGCGGAGGTGCGCGAGAGCAGCCTTAAACTGACAGCAAACTCATTAGCCGTATTACTCCCCAATGACGGTGAGATCAGTGCGGAGGGCGAAATCGCGCTGAACGGCCAAAATATTCAGATAGGCCCAAGCAATTCTGAAGATATTTTGCTCGCAATAGAGAACATGGAAATATCGTCGTTGAGCTTTAACGCGCCGAGCATCGACACGCTTACCGCTTCGGTAAATGAAGTACTTTTAAAAGAGGTAAGAATCTCCCAAAGAATCAGCACAAATGCGGGCGCATCAGAAAGCCCAGCAATAAATACGCAAGAGGCACCCGAGCTAGAACCCGTACAAAGTGATGAAACAGCGCAGCAGATTGAGCAACCGAGCCAACCTAAAATCACTATTGATCGCTCAGCTCCGCTTCTAGAGCTGGCTAGCCTAGATATCTCGCAAATTCAGTATAAGCCCGAGGCTCTCAGCATAGAATCTATAGACTTGGGTGCGCTTGATGCGCGCGTGCAAATTGATGAGCGACAGCAAATCTCCAATATTGTGTCGATTCGTGAAAAGTCGATAGCGCAGGAAGCACTGGATGAAGCCGTCGCCGAAGAACAAGTCACTTCACAGGGCAACAACACGAGTGAAGTAGAGGCCGACATTGAGAAAGAAAAGGCGGGATCATTTAACTTTGCGCTAGGTAACTTCGCTTTAAGAGACAACGGCGATATCACCCTCATCTACGAAGCGATGACGCCCAGATATGAGCAAACCTTCAATATCAAGACCCTCATCCTACAAAAACTAAACACCCAAACGCCCGATGAGTTCTCTCATCTAGAGATATCCCTCATAGCGGGTCGCTACACATTAATTGACGTGATCGGAGAGCTTGCGCCCTTTGCTGACCAGGTCAACATGACGCTTGATGTCAACGTGAAAGAGTTAGAGCTGCCAAAGATCTCTCCATTTATACGCACAGCCGCCGGCTTTGATATCGCCAATGGGCAACTCGATACAAAGACAAAAGTCGCCATTGTGAATGACATTGTGGATGGTAATTCTGAGATTGAGATCCGAGGCCTCGAAATCGATAACGTGGGAGACGTTCAATCGGGAAGCCTCGCTGAGAGCAGTTTCATTCCTCTCAATGTTGCGCTTGGCGCCTTGGAGGACAGTGATGGTCGAATCGAACTCGACGTTCCGATTCGCGGCAACGTAAACAATCCAAACTTCGGCGCAGCCGGCTTTTTAAACCTTGTCGCACAACGGGCCGCTATCGCCGCATCGCAGAGCTACGTAATCAACACGTTTGTACCGTACGCAAACATCGTCACGCTAACAAGCATTGCCGGTAGCTATGCCTTAAAGCCCCGAGTTGCTGATTTGATATTCGAGCCGGGAGAGTATGAGCTAAACGATGAGCAAAAAGCGTTTGTTGATAAGCTCGCATTGCTACTCAAAGACAAAGACGACATAGATATGCAGGCTTGTGGGTTTGCTGCGCACGCCGAAGTAGATTTTGATCAGAAAGAAAGTAGAAACCCCGATGAAGCCGCAGAACTTAGACGCCTCGCTCTAGACCGCGCGACGCAAGTCAAAAACTACCTGGTTGATGAAAAAGAGATAACCTCCTCTCGAATCCTGATATGTAAGCCGGTGATTGATGAACAGGGTGCCGCCTTACCCAGAGTGGAGTTTGAATTCTAGGTATCAACAAAGCCAGCGTTGAAGATCGACCGCGGCGAAAAGTACAAAAAAGACGCGTTTAACGCACCCAAAACGCGTTTTTCTAACGAACTTTTGTATTTTTAAGGGGGGATTAAGCCCTAAGGACGATGAGACTACGCCCCCTACGCCCCTAAAATGGGAACCATCAAAAGGCGGTACAGAAAAGATTCAGGCCCTTTCCTCTACAGTCTTTGAACATTTTCAGGAACACATATTATTAGCGTTACCTTTTATATGCCCGCTGTCGAATAGGCCTCGACAGCGGGCTTTTTATTTTGAGCAGAGCGGGCACACGCTTTAAAGACGTGTAATAACGACGATACGTTAAAAGCGATACTTCCTAGTTAACACGATAGGCGTAATGAACAGGCAAGCCTTTTCGCATCAAGACAAGAGATAGCTCGTTACCTTCTTCAAGTGTTGAGAACAGTGTGTTTTGCTGCTCATGCAACCATTCACCGTTCACGCGCATAATGACATCATTCTCTTGCAAACCAAGCGTTGTGTAGAACTCGTTGTCTGCAACACCCTCCAAACGCATAATGCGAACACCCTCGACCTCTAGCTCAGCCGGTTGAAAGAACGCTCTAAGTGCTGATTGATTTTCAAGTTGCTCGTCAACCCATTCTCGGCTTAATGGCCGCTCGCCTTCCGGCGCGACAACACCCCGATACTGATACTCAAGCCCTGCCGGAGGCAGCTCGTCAGTATCCAGCACATTACCTGAAGCAAGCGCTGCTTTTTCTATCTCGCTGATATAATCGGCCTCTTGAACGTCGACATAGTCTTCACGATCCTCTGACGAGCCAGAAAGACTCAAACGCTCAATAGTTCCCGCATTTTCAATTAAGACATACTTTGCAAACACTGCGCGCAGTAGCACGTCAGGCAAAATCTCTTGGCCAGTACGAAAATTCTGGGTGCGGTTAAAACCACAATTACTTTTCGAAATTTAGTTGTTAAAGGAATGCCCACAAAGCTTGAGCAATCTCCAGAAGGTTACACCTACAGCGTGGACTGCATTTCTGATGCACCCGCGTTTCACCCATTAATTGAGCTAGAGCTAGCGGCCTGTATTCGATTTGCCAAGCTCTGTACGCAGACGGCAGATGCCTATCCACTGAACATTAAACGCGTTTCATTAAGACACTGCCCTATTGCGCCTGTGCGTCACTATCAGCGGATATTTGGCTGTCCGCCTACGTTTAACGCAAGCACATACAGCATATTGCTACCAGCAGAAGAGCTAGAAAAGCCGACCCACAACCCGAATTTTGGGCTATATAGATTACTTGAAGAGAAGCTCAGCCGGGCGCTGATCAACCGAAGCGAGCAGATATCCTTTAGCGATAAAGTGCGCGCCTATATCGGCGCGAATATACCGGAGAATTTCCCTTCTCAGGAAGAAGTGGCTCAGCACTTTTGCTTGAGTGTAAGCGGACTAAAAAATCGTCTCAAAAAAGAAGGCTCCACATTTCGTAAGCTAGTCGATGAGAAGCGCTTTAAACTCGCCGAGCAGTTCATCAAGAACGAAGACCGGAGTCTAAAAGAAATTGGCTATGAACTGGGTTTTTCCGATCAAAGTGCCTTTAATCGCGCATTCAAGCGCTGGAACGGACTGAACCCCGGGCAGTTTCGATCCACCGAAACCACCGACAACTAGCGCACAAACGGCTTAACCGGAGTGTATGTCGACACGTCGAACAGTTCACGATGCTCGTGTACGTTTTAAATAACGTTTCTTCTCTTTGGCACCTTTCGCTGTTAGAGCCGGCTTTAATGCCTTTCGCAAAGTAGGCAGCAAGTATCCCGCAGTCGCCAACAAGCCAGAAAACCCCGGAATCGCGCGCTCTCGCTTACCATCCAGTGCACATTCAATAACGGCATCGGCGATCTCATCGGCATCGCTCATTGGTTGCGAGAACACCATGTCTGGGACGTCTTCAATATGATCCATGATAAACGCAGTATCGATTGGTCCAGGGGAGACCAGCGATACCGTCACCGCGGTTTCATTCAACTCTTCAGCAAGCGCCAACGAGAAAGCACGAAGTCCAAATTTACTGCATGAATACGTCGCCTCACCTTCAAGCGGGAAACGTCCAGCCAGCGAGGCAACATTCACGACTGCGCCATGCGATGCCTTTAGAAGGTGTGGCAAAGCGAGTTTGGTAAGCCGAATCGGCCCCTTAAGGTTCACATCAATGGTTTGATCAAGCCCGGAAAGATCCGCTTCTGCGACATCGCCACGCTCATGATATCCGGCATTATTCACTAGCACATCAATACGACCAAACTGCTCGACGGCTTTTGCTATTAGGGCTTCACAGTCTTCGAGCTTGGCGACGTCGGTTTGCACAGCCATTGCGCCATTGCCTAGCTCCTGAGCGAGCTGATTTAGCTCTTTGATAGAGCGAGCCGCCAAAACCACCGAAGCGCCTGCTTTGGCAAATTGCCGCGCACACGCCTCACCGACCCCCGCAGAAGCGCCTGTAATGATGACCACCTGATCTTGGAATTGCATTGGGAGAATCCTTTTGTCTTGTTTTAGAGGACTATAGCGGAGCTTGGAAATGGAGAGTATGGTTTTTCTTTGTTCAGGCGTTTTTTGTTGCGAGTAGTATATTTCTACGAATCTTTTTTGGGTTGGCTTGGCTCGGAGGGCTTGGGTACTCTGATCAGTTTCGGCCTGAAGGCCGATACGCTTCTCTTTGGACGAGAATTGGCCCCTCGATAATTTTTTGTTTACGAGGTTTCGATGTTTTTTGGTGTGCGCAAACATAGAGCGAAGCAACGGCAACTTTTCGAAGAGCGAGCGGCTCCGCCAAACCCATCTATCACACCCATGACTCACGAGACCCGCGTAAACATTAAATTTCATCGAAGGGATCAACCCGTAAAGGCGCTAGCCGTCCGGGTCGCCTTTAGATTCTTAAGACCTTTGGCGAGACAAAGGTCTTAAGGCGCTGTCGGGCGCCACCCGACAGATAAGAAATGGTAAACACAGAATTATATTCAAAAACTTTGTCCCGTGGCCTTCAGGCCGAAAACCGATCAGTACACCCAAGCCAAACGGAAAAACTTACAGCAGGATGCTGCTTGCTACAAATCCAGCTACAAATCCAAGCATCAAGATCCAATTAAAAAATGGCGAGCAGGCCAAAACCTGCTCGCCATCTTCTAAGGCGAGTTTAAGATCCGATAATCCCGCCATCCTTGCGGGTAATAACTAATGTGCAGTCCCGAGGAATCAAACCACTTTCTTTCGCTGCAGGAAAGCTGGTTGACGCTGGATTACCATTACCAGGATGCTGAATATTCACGAACGCTGTGCGACGATCTGGCGTAACTGTAAAGCCAGTAATCTCATCACTATTCACACCAACGAGCAGGCGCTTTGGCTGAGGAATCTCACCTTCGGCTAGCTCCTGATTGGTATCAAATACCGTTAACTGATCTTGCAAGCCTTGTGGCTGCCCACCATCGGTACCGATAAACAAGCGGCCGTCTTCATCAGCCCAAGCGGCATCTGGAGAAGAGAAGGCAGTTTCCTGATCAACCGTATCTGATGCAAGAATGTAGATATCCCAAGTAAAACTGTCTGCTGAGTGATCAGTGGTGCGAATAATGTGTCCGTTTGAGTTTGGTGCTTGCGGGTTAGCAGCATTTGGCTCAGTTCGGCGCGAGTTATTGGTAAGGGTCCAAAATACCTCACCATTCTTACCAATTGTCGTCCATTCTGGTCGATCCATCGGTGTTGCGCCAACAATGTCAGCCGCAATCCGCGTATTGATTAAGAGCTCACCCATATCACTAAAGCGTGCTGCAAGCTCTGGATTGTCCAGTGTTAACGGAAGCCAGTCACCCGACCCATCCTCATTAAATCGCGCAACGAACAAGGTACCGTTGTCTAACGGGCTTTCGCCATCGGCAATCGCTCTTGCCCATGAAACATGAGACTCAAACTTGTAGCAATAATCAAAGCGCTGGTCATCACCCATGTAGCAGGCAACGCGGCCATCATCCAACTCTTTAATTGCGATTGCTTCATGCTTAAACCGGCCAAGCGCCGTGCGTTTAACCGGTTTTTGCGTACCGTCAAATGGATCGATCTCAACAATCCAACCGAAACGATTCGCCTCATTTGCATAATCACTATCGTTCAAGTCAAATCGCTTATCGAATGCGTACCAAGCGTATCCAAAACCGTTTTGCGTAAATCCATAACGCGCTTGCTCCTCGGTCGGCGCAAACTCTTCAAGTGACCCGAAGTACCCGTTAAAGTTCTCTTCACATGTCAGATACGTACCCCAAGGCGTGTAGCCTGCGCCACAGTTATTAACCGTACCTAGTGGTGTGTTGCCAGCCGGATTTTGTAACAATTCTGAACTCGCAGCAGGACCAGAGAACTGCACCGGTGTATTGACTGTAATGCGGCGACTAAAAGGGCTTCTTGCTGGACGCCATTGACCTTTCCAATCACGCTTTATTTTGATAACCGACACACCGTGAATGTTCTGAGAGAGCCGCACATCTTCTAAGCTTTCGGGTAAATCCTTTCCCAGCGCGTGAGGGTTAGTGCCATATTCATGGTTTATGCAGAGCATGCCCGCATCGTTTTGCATCGGATAGCGGTGCCCATAACGACGCGCCTTGCGCATATCCATCGGGAAGAACCACATACCATCGTGCCCAAGCCCCGTTTGCAGCGCCGCCTCTTTCGAGGAGGGACGGCTGTTTGGATCGCCGTTATATTCTGTCGTAGCACCTGGCTCAATCGGCGTACCCCACGGGATCAGCACCTGATACTCATAGTCGTCCGATATGGTCGGCATAGTGGTATCAACAACATCTGCAATCGCAACAGGCTTAAAGCCAACCAGCTTCTTATTTTTTTTCTTATGGTAACCGTTACCAAAACCCCACTTTGCAGAGGCTGAGGGCGCTAGAAAAGCGGCTGTTGAACCCGCTAACGTGCCTTGTACAACCTTGCGTCGACTAACGTATGCGTTCAAAACCTTGTCAAAAGGCGTATTATTTGAAGGGTTTGATGAGTTGTCATCTGGATCTTGAAACCCCGATTCTTCAACTCTCTGATCGATCTTGTTGTCTGTCATGATAGCGTCTCCTCGCTAAATCGTTTTTGCTGCATGTCTGATTCGAAAATCAGATCAAACTTAAGGCTTTGTAGGTATTTCAGGCTTACCTTAAGCACAGCGCATGACAGTTCAGAGGCAGTTATTTGAAAGATTCTTTACAACGAGCTTCACGCCTTTACCATCGCGAGGAGCACGCTCTCGTTTTAGAGCCCAAGGTAAACTAAGCTGATCAGCGAAGCAGCGCGTATTCATTCATGTAGATGACAAACCAAGACGTTTAGGAGGGGCTCAAGCCATGCAACACGATGAACAATCTAACAGCACCCCGAGTCTCGGCCTTGTATGGTTAACGGATGATTTGCGCTTGGACGACAATGGCCTACTTTCGAGGGCTGCAATGGAGTGCGACAATCTCATCATCTGTTTTTTTATCGATCCCACTCATTTCAAACAAGATATGTATGGCTGCCAAAGGTTAGGATTACACCGTCGACAGTTTTTATCCGAAAGCCTGCTCTTTCTGCGAACAAAACTCGAAGCGCTAGGTCAACGCTTGAACATATTTTTAGCGAAACCACTGAGCAGTATTGAAGCAATTTGCGCACATCTACCTGTGACGCACATTTACCGATCAACACCGGTCGCCTTTAATGAAAGTAGAGACTGGTTACACCTCCGCGCCAGCTTGCCTGACATTCGACATGTTCAAGCCGAAACGCGCTGCCTCTTTGAGGCGAGCGACATTGAATTCAGCTCCGAGCCCGCCATCGCCACCTTTCCGAAAACCTTTAGCCAGTTTCG
>NZ_LWFU01000327.1:0-10101 GCF_001635135.1 Oleiphilus sp. HI0080 | reverse complement strand
AGAGGTAATGGATGATAGATCTTTCAATGCTTGCAGCATTTCATTTTATTCGTCCTTGGTGGTTGGTCGCACTTATTCCATTGGCCTATACGGTTTGGCGTTTGCGACTTAAACGAGACCAGAGCGCGCAGTGGCAGCAAACGATTGCCCCGCACCTCTTAAAAGCTTTGACGGTCGGGGGAGAGCACACCCGATGGCTTTCACCACTGAATGTGAGTGCTGCGGCTATTTTCATCGCAGTGATTGCCGTGGCCGGCCCAAGTTGGGAGCGTAAGCCGTTACCCTATGTGCAAGACGAAGCACCGTTGATCATTGTCTTGTCATTGGCAGAAAGTATGAATCAGTCGGATGTTCAGCCATCTCGGTTGCAACGCGCACAACAAAAGATCAGTGACTTGCTGACGCTTCGAAAAGGCAGCAAAGTCGCCATCATCGCTTTTGCTGGCACTGCACACCTGGCGGTACCACTTACCACAGACCCTGATATTGTTTTTCAATTTTTGCATGCACTGAATTCAGGGATGATGCCAACAGAGGGAAGTATTCCCGAAAAAAGTATTCCGTTGATCGAGGCGGTGAAAGGTCCTGATTCGCCGCCAGCAACGATTCTCCTGATTGCTGATTCAAGCTCTGCAAATGCGCCAGAAGCATTTAACGCGTACTTGGAAGGGACTGCTGATCAGCTAATCGTTTTCGGAATTGGAGCTGATGCACCTTCATCTGATAGTGGCGCGAGTGATACCGAAAGCCTTTCGTTGCCGTTTAATCCTCGGTCTTTGGAAGCGCTGGCGGAAGCAACTCGCGGTACCTACGTTCAGCTTAGTTTTGATAAGCAAGATATATCCCGAATAAGTAAAAGCGTGGAGCAGCACTTGGCATTGGTGGATGACGATAATCGGCCCTGGATCGATGCGGGATATTATTTGTTGTTCCCCTTTGCTATGTTGTTTTTGTTCTGGTTTCGAAAGGGTTGGACGCTGCAATGGTGCGCAGTGGTGCTCGTGAGTTGGTCTTTGCATGTGCCGCCAGTACAAGCACAAGAGCCTCAAAATGCGCACGAGTCTTCGGCGGTAGTCGCAGAAATTGCGGCTAAAACGACAGTTCTGGGGAGAGCGTGGTCGGGATTTCTTCAGTTATGGTTTACGCCGGATCAACTAGGTCGAATTTACTTTGAGCTGGGGGATTTTAGCAAGGCGGCTTATTATTTTGAGGATGTTCGTTGGAAAGCGTCTGCTTACTACTACGCAGAGAATTTTTCGAATGCAATTCAGCTTTACAGTGGGCTAGAAGCGCCCAATGACCTTTTTAATCTTGGTAATGCTTTCGCGCAGAATCAAGAATACATTAAGGCGCTAGAGGTTTATGAGAAGGTTCTGGATCTGGATCCGGAATACGTTAGGGTCAATGCGAACATCGAAATCGTTCAAGCAATCGTCGATGAGATTAATTTGATGAGCGCTAACCAACAGCCGGAGTCAGGGGAGGATATTGGCGATTTAGGGGATGAGCCGCAGCGAGCGGATGGTGCCGAGCGACAACAGCTGCCAGACTTCGAGCGCAAGCAGCTCAGTGCAGAACAGATTCTGTCGGACGAACGAATCCAAGATCAGTGGTTGAAACAAGTACAACAAGACCCTTCCCGGTTTTTGCGGGTGAAGTTTCAGATGCAGCTCAATCAGCAAGGAGGTGAATAGTGCGTCTTCAATCGGCCCTTGCGACAATAAGCTGCGCATTTTGGCTGATGCTGTGGAGTAGTTTTATCGCCGCCAAGTCGATCGATTTAGAAGTCAGGGCGTGGGTCGAACCATCAGAAGAGATCATTGTTTCGCAGCAAGTTATTTTGAACGTTGAGGTATCGACGTCTAGTTATTTTGTTGGCGGCACACGCTTACTACAGCCGGAAGTCTCAGACGCGATCGTGTTGCGGCGGGAATCCTTTGCCGTCAACTCTACCAAAAGGATAAGCGGCGAGACTTGGGCTGTGCAGCTTTGGACCATGACAGTTTATCCTCAACGCGAGGGTCGCTTCGAGATTCCACCGATCGACATAGAGACAACGGTTTCGGGCGAAGATGGGCAGCCCACCAAACTGTCTGCACGTTCTGCAGAGGTTTCGTTTGAGGCGAATGTGCCATCCGGTGCGCCGCAAGATGCTCAGTGGGTAGCAACTACAGAGTTCTCAGTTGAAGAGCACTTTGATCGTGATTTTGATAGTTTAGCGCTCGGAGACGCGATTAGTCGTACAATTACTTTTCGTGGCGATGATCTTGCAGCGATGATGCTCCCTGAATTGCGCTTCGACCGAACGCACGACGGGCTTTCTATCTACCCGACACCTCCTGAACTGAGCGACAAGGTAAATCGCGGTGACTACCTGGCTCAACGCATTGAGAAAATCACCTACGTGGTAGAGAAACCCGGACGGTTTACCATCCCAGAACGACGTTTTCATTGGTTCGATCTCGGTAGTCGCACATTTAAGGTTGAGGTTTTGCCGGAGCAAACCATTACCACCGTTTTGAGCCCTCGTTACTATCTACGCTCTGCTATTGAGTCGACGGTCGACTTCATGTCAGAACGAAGCGTGTTTGATTGGATCTTGTTGGTTGTTTTTATCTTTGCCTGCTATCGATTGAGGACGCGATTTAAAGCGCTGCTTCGTGCTTACCATCGCGACAAAGCGAATAGAAAAGCGCGGCGTGATTTGGAGTCGAGGTTTGTTGCTGAATGCCGTTCTTCTAACTTCATCGAAGCGGCGAGGCTGCTATACCGTTGGCTTGACTTGCGAGCGCAAGCCGATGACCACGCTAGACCTTCAAAAGGCAGTTCCGACAATCGCATTGAATGGTCGAACGGTAATGGTGTAATGCGTGAGTTTATTGACTCTTTTAGAGGGGAATCGGACGAGCAGTCCGTCAGTGCGGTGCTTGAAGCGTTCGAGTCTTTGATGGCCGAAGCGTTTGATAAAGCACAAAGAGCGTCACCGGCCTCGGATAGAGGCGTTTTTAAGCGCATGATTCGAGAGCTTGCGACGCTGGAATCACGCAAGAAGCGCTCGTTGCTGCGCTTGAAGCAAATTAACTTAACGCTAAATTGACAAGCTGAGCCAGCTCCATCCATGATGCTCTAAAAATAAAGAGAAGAAACCAGAGAAGTAAAGAAAAAGCATGAAAACCCTTGTATTAAGTGTCGTCAAAAAAGCGCGGCAAAGTCTTACGATAATGCGCTGCTTGTTCGGCGAAAAAATCCCTTTTTTGCTTTTACTTTTACTATCCTCAGGCCAGATGTTTGCTGAGGGCAATCAACACATCAAAACATTTGTTGGCAGCGCTGTGTGCGCGAGTTGTCATAACGCCGAATATACGTCTTGGGCTTCCTCCCATCATGCCCAGGCGATGATGCTGCCGACTGATGAGTCTGTTGTTGGAGATTTCTCGGGCGTCAGTTTCGAACATGATGGCGTTGTTTCTACCTTCTCCAAACGTAAAGGGGACTTCGTTATTAGCATTGATGACGGGGTTCAGGTGTCGTTTGAGGTTGCCTACACGTTCGGGATTTTTCCTCTTCAGCAATATTTGATAAAGACTGACGGTGGTCGCTATCAGGCCTACGATGTGGCTTGGGATGCGCGTTCAAAAGAAGACGGTGGGCAACGCTGGTACAAATTACTTCCAGATGAAAATACCGGACCTGACAGCCCATTCCACTGGTCACGTCACACTCAAAATTGGAACTCACGTTGTTCAGATTGTCACTCGACGGGTGTCGAACGAGGTTACTCCACTCAGACGAACACGTTTAACACTACGTTTTCTGAGTTAAACGTTGCGTGTGAAGCATGTCATGGGAAAGGGAGCGAGCATGTTCGTCTTGCTCAAAAAAACGGACTGCCAAGTGCGCAGTTTGGCGGATTTGATATGAGTTTGGCTCCGACGTCGCAGTTCAGATTTACCGATGATCGTGATATTGCTGTTCCTTTCGGGACACCTTCTCAAGCTCAGGTAAACGCATGTGGTGGATGTCATTCGAGACGCCAGCTTATTGGCGCAGTGGACCCTGCCGACGATTATCACAACCAATATTTACTGCGCCGCTTAGAGTCTCCGTTATATTACTATGATGGACAGATTCGGGATGAAGTGTTTGTACTTGGTTCTTTTTTACAAAGCAAAATGGCGAATGCAGGCGTGCAATGCAGTCATTGCCACGAACCCCATTCAGGTAATTTAAAAGTTGAAGGCAATGGCGTGTGTACTCAGTGCCACAAGCCCGCAGTGTACGATGTGCCCGAGCATCATAAGCACCCAATGGAAAGCGCAGCAGCGCAATGTGTGACCTGCCATATGCCGGAAACCACTTATATGGAGGTGGATGATCGGCGAGACCACTCTTTTAGGGTGCCGCACCCTCGTGCATCTGAAGTCGCCGAATCACCGAGTGTATGTAAAGACTGCCATAAAGCACAGTCAAACAGCTGGGCGCAAGAACATGTTGATCAGTGGTCAAAAGAGAGACCGTTTAACCCGTACGCAACACTTAGCGCTAAAATACAGAAAGCAGACCCCTTGATTCTTCGCCCTTTGGTCGAGTTCTTGGCGTCTGATGCGCTTCCGCCCATCAATAAGGCTACATTGCTTGCCAGCACAGGGCGAGTGCCTTCAAGGCTGACGGCAGAAACATTACAAGAGAACATAAGCTCGGTGGATCCTATGGTTAGGGCGGCAGCGATTGACGCCAGTGACTTTATACCGATTCAGCATCGCTATGGGATCTTTAGAGGTCTGATTAAAGATCCTTCGGCAACCGTTCGGTTTTCGCTTGCGCGACAATTAGCTGGTTACGAGCGGTCACTTTCGGGGCAAGCGCGTGCTGACGTCATGACGTTGTTAAATGAGTACGAGGATCAATTGCGTCTTTCTGCAGATTTTCCTTCGGGCCAACTCGCGCTTGCAGATTATTATCTGCGAAGAGGTATGGTTGAACGCGCATTTGCCGCATTTGATCAAGCTTTGGAGATAGAGCCCGATTTTGCCGCTGCTCTGCTCAATAAGGCGGATCTTTATCGATCTATTAGTGACGAAGAGAATGCAGAGCTTACCTTAAAGCAGGCGATTAAAGTCGCGCCTGATAGTGGAGCTGTTCAACATAGCTACGGACTAAATCTCGTTCGTTTAGGGCGAAAACAAGAGGCCTTAGAACATTTGCGCCTTGCTACGCAGCAAGTCGACGCCAATTCACGGTTTTATTACGTGTACGCAATCGCATTGGACGGTCAGGGAATGCCGGATAAAGCGCTTGCCGTATTGCAATCGGCGAACGAGCAATGGCCCAACCAGTACGATGTACTACTGGGTATTGTTACCTTTTTGGAGAAGATGGGACGAGCCCAGGAAAGTATGAAGTATCTTTCTAACCTGAGTGCTATTGCTCCCAACGACCCAGCCGTCCGTGCTCGCGTTCAGCAGCTTTCCCAATAAGCGTCCGAGCGTACCTTGTGGAAGTGGTGGCATAGCCTACTGCGGCTTTGCGATCACTTCTGTTGCTTGCTCAATCTAAGCTCGACTTGTTAGTGTTTCTGTTGTGATATCAATAATGAGCTTGTTTGAGGAAGAGGCCGAAGCGCTGTCTGGCGTCGAGTGTCCGATCATTTCGTCATAGGCGGAATGATGTTCCAGGCTGACTGAATCAACGATGATGTCGTGCAGTAAATCGGTTAATGCATTTGGGTGACGCTCCGTTAGATAGTTGCCGGCCTCATCAGTCAGTAAAATCTCTTGGCCGTTCGATCGTGCCACCATTCGATAAATCGAACCTTCGAAGGATTGGACGACGACTTGCGGGGGAGTTGGTAGGTGAGCTAATTCTTTAACGCGCATTTTCATAAGCATTCTCCGAGTATGGATTCAGTAAGCGAAGCAAATGATCGTGAATCTAAAAGACTTACGTGGCGCGATATCGCTTGGATCGTTTAAAAATTCAATGGCTCGTCTTTTTGGCCCAACAAGTCCGCCTTAATTAAGTGTTTTGAAAATAGATAGTCGCTATAAAACATCTTTGGGGTCGAATTCGAAGTCGCCTTTATTTTGGTTTAGTGTTTGGCGACAGGTATTGGCAATGAGTTGTGCGTTTATCTCCCAATAGGGCACCGAAGATACGGGGAGGAATCCCTCCTTTTTCAATGCACTCATAATGGCATTGCGAGCACCTTGTACCTGTCGCAACGAATGAAATGGACCTTGCGCTTTTATCCTTGTTGGCGGTTTATTGTCGATCCCAGCTAAGCACACAAGCATGAATGTGCTGTCGTCGCGGCATTTGATATGCAGTTCGGTGCGTGAAGGGGGTTCGTCTCTCAGCAGGACTCTTGCGGCGGAGTTTCTTGTATCATCGCTTGCGTCATACTTAAGGTGCATCAGGTTATAACAAGCTGAATAATTTGGTGGTAAATGGGGATACCAATGATGACATTGAACGGGAAAGTGATCCCCAATGACATCAACATTGCTAGCCCAATATTCGCATCGGGGATAGCCGCGCGAATGGCTGCTGGTGCGGCAATATAAGACGAGCTTGCTGCGAGGGTCGCCAAGATAAGAACAGAGCCCGCTTGTAACCCCAGCAGCAAGCCCAGAGCAATGCCAAGTTGAGCAAGTACTAAGGGCGCTACTAAGGCAAATAGTAATGCCTTCCACTTTTTCCATGGAATTGGTCTAAGGGTTTCAGCTGCCGTTAGACCCATTTCCAGCAAGAATAGGGCAAGTACGCCTTTGAATGCACCGGTCAATAACTCCGTAACGGCTGCCCCTTCCTGTGGACCATACATGAAACCAATGCATACACCGCCGACGAGTAAAATGACGCCTCTGTTGGTAAACGTTTCGTGCCAGAGTGCTGCGCTGCTTCCCGCGTTGGCAGCAGGATTTGCCTTGCGGAACAAAGCCAACGCCACGAGAATTGCGGGCAGCTCAAGCATCACGAGGTAGAGTGTCACCTGAGGATCGTACGCGATTTGTGCCGTTTCAGTGTAAGCAAGGACGACAGCAAACGTTCCTGCGCTTACGGAACCATAATGTGCTGCGATACTTGCGGTGTCGGCATTATTAAGGCGCACCACGTACTTGAGCAGGGGCATGATCGCGAGCGGTATTAGCGCTCCCAGTAATGCCACAGCGATGAGCTCCAGTAAAAGGGAGGCATCCAGCGACCCATGAAGTACCATGCCTCCTTTGAGGCCGATGGTAAGCATCAATAATAAACTGAGGGTGTCGTAGGCTGCTTTCGGAATCTCGAGATCTGAACGAACGACTCCCGCCACCAGACCGAGCAAGAAAAACATCACAACAATATCAGGCATGACTCTGTTCTCTCCAAACCGCAAGCGCTAGGTCTTTAAGATATGAGATTAAACTCATAAGATACAATGATTCAATGTTATCTTATCTATAACCTAATCTTCTAGGATGTCATGTCATGGCACTGTCAGTCCAAAAACTATTGAATCGTCTCTCATTGCGCCAACTTCAAATTTTTTCTGCGGTTTATGAGCAGAGTGGATATAGCAAAGCGGCTGATTTGCTGGGTCTTTCGCAACCAGCGGTGAGTGCGCAGATTAAGCATCTTGAAGAAGCGCTCGACGTGAAGCTGTTTGAGTTTGTAGGGCGCAAGCTTTACCGTACGCCGGCGGCTGAGAAAGTCCAGCAAAGCGTTTCTCTTATCTTCGAGGAGATACAGCGTTTACAGCATGAATTGCACAGTTTAGAGGGGCAGGTTTCCGGCGATTTAACGCTCACGGCTGTCAACACGGCCCAGTACATAACACCGTATCTACTAAAACCGTTTCTTGATCGATACCCTTTAGTGAGCGTCCGTGTACATGTTGTGAACCGGGCGCAGGCGATCGAGCGTTTAAATAGCAATCAGGGAGATTTGGTAATAATGGGGATCGTGCCAAGCGAAAAGCCTTTCGCGTCTTTGCCGTTTCTCGACAACGAGCTCATCCCGGTAATGGCTCCAACACATGTTCTAAATACTGAAGACAAGATCACGGCTGAGCAATTTCTTGAATCGGGCGTGCTTGTGCGCGAGAGGGGCTCGGGAAGTCGCTTGGCGTTAGAGCAGCATTGTCATGAGCATACACTCAAATTGCGTTTGAGCATGGAGTTTGGCTCCAATGATGCGACCAAACATGGGGTGTTAGCAGGGCTAGGTGTTGCGGTCTTACCTCGACTAAGTGTTACTAGCGAATTGCGACTAGGCACGCTTGTATCCCCGGAGATTGACGGGTTTCCCATAAAGCGGGCATGGTGCTTGGTCCATCCTTCGGCGAAAAAACCTTCTTCGGTCGCTCAGTATTTTCTGGACTTCGTTGCCGATAATCAGGGGAGAATTGCAGAGGCCTTTCGTCTTGCAGGGGTAGAAACGGACCGTGTGATTTTCGAATAGAACGACAGCCTCTAAGGAACATTTGGGTGTTTGATAAACCGGTTAAGCAAGATGGGCTTTACTTTTTGCCCTTGGGTGGGACGGGGGAAATAGGGATGAACCTAAACCTCTATCTGCACAATAACCATATGATCATGGTCGATTGCGGTTCAATGTTTCAGGACCCTGACGGCGTGCTTCATCCTCGTCTCGATGAATTTATCGTACCGGATACGCACTTTGTCGAGGAAAACCGCGGCGCACTGCAAGCGATTATTCTGACGCATGCCCATGAAGATCATATTGGCGCGATTCTAGCGCTTTGGCATCGTTTCCCTACACGAATTTATGCCACACCTTTTACTGCTGAGGTCTTACGCCGCAAAGTCGCGCGCTCAAGGGATGATCGCCATAATGATATTCTTGCTCAAATCGTGGTCGTTGAAACGAATCATTGGTATCAGGTCGGGCCATTCGATATTCAATGGAAGCCGCTTACGCACTCTACTCTCGAGTCAAACGGACTTTTGATAAGAACGCCTGTGCATAGCGTATTTCATACGGGCGACTGGAAGTTCGACGCCAACCCGGTAATTGGGCCCGCGACGCCAACACCCTCGGAATTTGCTTTGGACGATGTTTGCATAGACAGCGTTATTTGCGATTCAACGAACGCACTGAAGCCGGGACATTCAGTTTCTGAGCAGGTAGTGATGCAGGGTATTAGAAAAACGGTTGCGCCTCTCACAGGGCGGGTTTTCGTCAGTTGCTTCGCCAGCAACGTCGCGCGCTTGCTGAGTATCGCGCATGTAGCAAAGCAAACGGGGCGTTATTTGGCTGTTCTTGGTCGTGCTTTCGAGAACATGATCTCCATTGCCCGAGCTCTTGATTACTGGCCGAAGCAGCTTAAGATTTACTCAGCTGCAGAGGTTGCGTATCTCCCAAAGGAAGAGGTGATGTATCTCGTTACAGGAAGTCAGGGTGAGCCGAGAGCCGCATTGAATATGCTCACCAAAGGGAGCTTTCGCGGGGTAGATATGGAGGAGGGAGATAGCGTCATTTTCAGCTCAATGCGTATTCCCGGCAACGAAGTCGAGATTGCTCGTCTAATTGCCAACATAAAAGCACGCAAGGTTTCGGTCATAGAAAATGACATGGTCGAACAAGATATTCACGCTTCAGGACACCCATGCCGTGATGAGCTACGGCACCTTTACCGACACATCAAACCGAAGATTATGGTCGCGACGCACGGCACAGCTGAACACCTCTATCAACATAGTCTAATTGCGAAGGAATGCGGCGTTCGACGCACTCTCGTTGGGTTAAACGGGGATTTGTTCCAGTTGCATCCTGTCAGCAAACGTTTTGAGGGGTATGCATCAACAGCCCGCGTGTTGCTTCCTTCGCCTTAACGTTCTTTGGACCGTTAGTTGGCATCTTCAGTGTCGCTATGCGTTAGGATATTTAAGCGTGATAGAAACCCTTGCTCGTTCTCTTCGGGCTTTTTTGGTACAAAGGTTTTGTCTATTTGCGCTCCAATTAGGCTTTCGCCTTTGTGTTCATCTTGTGTGTAAATTAGCTCGTAGTGCATAGTTCAATACCGCTTTGAATCCCATACATTAAAATTTAAACGTTTTGTTATTACTCTATACGTGCGAATCGTTGAATTGGGCGTTA
>NZ_LWFU01000326.1:0-13282 GCF_001635135.1 Oleiphilus sp. HI0080 | reverse complement strand
ACGCAGCCGTTTGAGAAAAATGAGTCTGGATCGTATCGTTATCAGGGTGATGAAGGTGTTCGGTTTGTTCAGATCGAAAGCGCTGTGCGTATCCAAACAACCTTAAATGGGCAGGAACTGTTTGAAGATATGCCGGCCTATACCAATACATTTTATACTCAGGCGGGCGAGGCTAACCAAGCTAACCCTCCTGCAACAATCTCTGTTGGTCAGGTGATTGATCAGGAGCTCTATGATGCGTTTTACCCTGAAGATTTAGTGGTGGAGTTTACTAGCCCCACAACCTTTAACATTAAGGAAAAGTCTTCAGGCTTTGTATTGCAGTCAAATGTGGCTTACCAACCAAATGGCCCTATTCAGGCTCAAGGTGTTCAGTTTGAGATCAGCGGTGCTCCGGTTACAGGAGACACTTTTTCGATCGAATCATCAGAAAAACAAGGCTTGCTCAGAACCACAGAAAAGTTCATCTATGGTTTGCGGAACTTCTCGGCAACACCTGAGGGTAGAGGTAGTTTTGATGAGTTGCTTGAGTCAACTCTTGCCAATTTGGATTTCGCGTTTACATCCGTACTCGACGCACGAGGCCAGCTTGGTGCACGGTTGAACACTTTGGAAACCGGTCTTGAGCAACTGAAAGATTCAGAGATTATTACTCAAGAAGCGCTTGGTAAATTAGAGTCTGTGGATTACGCCGAAGCGATTAGTCTTCTCTCGTTACAGCAGTTTAGTCTTGATGCGGCGTACTCCTCTTTTAACAGGATTACCTCGCTGTCATTGTTTGATCGAATCGGATAAGCTCCGAAGAGCGTAACTTCTTTCTATCATTCGACAATGCAACCTCTATAAGGACAGTTAATGAGTGCGATTTACGATATTGAAGTCACCACGATTAAGGGTGAAAGCAAGAAATTAGAAGACTTTAAAGGCAAGGTTCTTCTGATTGTGAATACAGCGAGCAAATGCGGTTTTACTCCTCAGTTTAAAGGCTTGGAGAGTTTGTATGAGAAGCACAAAGATCAAGGTCTCGAGATCTTGGGCTTTCCATGCAACCAGTTTTTAAGCCAAGATCCAGGCTCTGATGCTCAGATCAGTGAGTTTTGCGAGTTGAACTACGGCGTCACTTTCCCGATGTTCAGCAAAATTGATGTGAATGGTCCGGGTACACATCCTTTGTATCAGTTTCTCAAATCTGAAGCGAAAGGTGTTTTAGGCTCTGAGAAAATTAAATGGAACTTTACTAAGTTTCTAGNTGATGGTGAGGGCAAGGTGCTCAAACGTTATGCGCCGAACACGGAGCCTAAAGACATTGAGAAAGACGTTGCCAAGCTGATCGCTTAATCGATCATTTCAGCGAAGGTGTTTTGGCGGGTCTTCCCGCCAAAGTTGCATTTAAGGGGGTTTCCTGGAGCTTTTGTTGGCTAATCGTCGTAATTGTTTTTCTTTTTCCACTCATCTTGTGGCGTGAGGAAGTCGTCCCAGTCTTCATTGCTTTCAATTTTCTCTTGGTTTTTCTGTTTTAGTTCCTCTGAGCGTCGATCTGCGATTTTGTTCAGCGATGCCATCTGCTCTCTGTAGCTTTGAATATTTTTGGCTGCCTCCGGATGGTTTGCGACATCTTTTAGTGTTTCTATTGCGCTGTGATAATTGTGAATCGCGACGCGGGGTTTCCCTGAATTTGCGGCCTGTCTGGCCTTTTCCGAGAAAAGATCCGCTTTTGACTGTCTCGCCAAGAACCCGACGTGGGCCATATATTGCTGCGCCTGCTCGGGAGAAATGAGTGCCTTTCGTTGCCAAAGGTGCAAAAGCTTGTAGAGATTTTGAAGCAGAACCCTCACTTCTCTGGCTTTTTCCGTGCTATCAAGTTTTATCGCGGGGAAGCTTGGTGAGTTTTGTTTTATCTCCTGAATTTTTTGTTCGTCTTCAGCAATATATTCGGCGTGCTTTGCTGACGGCTTGACTTTTCCCAGCTCCTTGATGGCATAGATAGATTGCTCTCGAAGGATTACGCGCAGCATGTTGTCCATGTATTGGGGCGGCATATCGGAGAGAATGAGCTGAATATTGTTGTAGCGCTCTTGTAGCGTGGTTGCTAGACGCAAACGTTCCATGCGGGCTTTCTCGCGAGCTTGAACAAATACGATGAGCGCGATTCCTGCGCATACCAGGCTTCCTACCGCGATCGTGACTGCTACTACGGACATAGATTCGTCTCTAAGTTTTAGCTGTAAATGGTTGTTTTTTATTCAGTATAGTCAAGGTATTCAATATTGTTTGAAAAGCGCGCATAGCGGTGTCCTCGTTTGTTACGTTGAGTATTCAATCCATGAATAGCTGATGCCCTGTTGGATGGTTGGGATTTGAGCTGTTTTCATGTACTATTTGCGCCCCTTTTTAGTCGAGTCTGATGCGCTTTTTAGGCGCTTGTCAGGCAAATTCAGTAAGTAACTATTTTAGCGTTGAGGCTGATTTAACAATGACAGAACGCGTTCAAGCTGCTGGCCTGCAGGTCGCAAAAGAGCTATTCGATTTCGTAAACGACAAAGCAATCCCAGGCACGGGCGTAGACCAAGAAGCATTTTGGTCTGGCTTTAGTGCTATTGCCAATGAACTTGCTCCGCGTAACCGGGAGTTACTAGCTAAGCGTGATGACATTCAGGCAAAGATTGATGCCTTTCATGCTGAGCGCCAAGGGCAGGATCTGGATTTTGCAGAGTACAAAGCTTTCTTGAAGGACATTGGCTACCTCGTAGAAGAGGGTGCGGACTTTGAAGCATCGACGGCCAACGTAGAACCAGAGATTGCTGAGATGGCGGGACCGCAGTTGGTGGTTCCTGTAATGAATGCACGTTTCGCATTGAATGCTTCCAACGCTCGTTGGGGTTCTCTTTACGATGCACTGTATGGCTCAACGGTTATTTCTGAAGACGGTGGTGCAGAGCGTGCTGGTGCATACAACAAAGTGCGTGGCGACAAGGTTATCGCGTATGCGCGTGGCGTTTTAGATACAGCCGCTCCGCTTGCTAGCGGCTCACATGTCGGTTCTAGCGGCTACGCTATTGAATCTGGCAAGCTTGTGGTCACGTTGGCTGACGGCGCTACTTCTGGCCTAAAAGATGAGAGCAAGTTTGTCGGTTATACCGGTGATGCTGCTGCGCCGAAGTCCATCTTGATCAAGAACAATGGCTTGCATATTGAAATTGTATTTGATGCGAGTAGCCCTGTTGGATCAACAGATGCAGCCGGCATTAAAGATCTTATTATGGAAGCCGCTTTGACGACCATCATGGACTGCGAAGATTCCGTTGCTGCCGTTGATGCAGAAGATAAGGTTACAACTTACGGAAACTGGTTGGGGTTGATGAAAGGCGATCTTTCTGAAGAGGTTTCCAAAGGCGGTAAAACCTTTACGAGAGTGATGAATCCAGATCGAGAGTTCACTGGCGCTGATGGCAAGACCTTTTCTTTGAAAGGCCGTTCAATGCTGTTTGTCCGTAACGTTGGTCACTTGATGACGAATCCAGCCATTCTTTTGGAAGACGGTTCCGAGATTCCTGAGGGCATCATGGACGGTGTGATCACTGCATTGATTGCTATCCATGACTTGAAAGGTAACAGCCCGTTCAAGAACTCGACAACCGGTTCGGTGAACATCGTTAAGCCAAAAATGCATGGTCCTGAAGAGGTTGCATTTGCAAACGAATTATTCGGACGTGTCGAAGACGCACTCGGCCTGCCTCGTTTCACAATGAAAATGGGCATCATGGACGAAGAGCGTCGCACCACTGTTAATCTCAAAGAGTGTATTCGTTCGGCGAAAGATCGTGTTGTCTTCATTAATACTGGCTTCCTTGATCGCACGGGAGATGAGATCCATACCTCAATGCTAGCTGGTCCTTTTGTTCCGAAGACTTTGATGAAGCAACAGACGTGGATTGGTGCTTATGAAGACTGGAACGTGGATACCGGACTAGAGACTGGTCTGCAGGGTCGTGCTCAAATTGGTAAAGGCATGTGGCCGATCCCTGATGAGTTGGGTCTGATGATGGAGCAGAAAGTAGGTCACCCTAAAGCGGGAGCTAACACGGCTTGGGTTCCTTCACCAACAGCGGCGGCTCTCCATGCAATTCACTATCACCAAGTAGATGTATTTGCGGTTCAAAACGAGCTTAAGTCTCGTACTCACGCGAATGTTGATGACATCTTGAGTATTCCTCTAATGACTCAGGATCAAAAAGACGCATTGACTGCGGAACAGATCCAGAACGAGTTAGACAACAACTGTCAGGGTATTCTTGGCTATGTTGTTCGTTGGGTTGATCAAGGCGTTGGTTGTTCAAAAGTGCCTGATATCAACAACGTAGGCTTAATGGAAGATCGAGCAACTTTGCGTATTTCTTCTCAGCACGTTGCGAATTGGTTGGAGCATGGTGTTTGCACGAAGGAGCAGGTTGAAGCTAGCTTGCAGCGTATGGCTGCCATTGTTGATGGTCAGAATGCGGGTGATCCAGCTTACATTAATATGGCTCCAGACTTTAACAGCATTGCGTTTCAGGCGGCTTCGGACTTGATTTTCAAAGGCAAAGAGCAACCTAGTGGTTACACTGAGCCTCTACTTCACGCATATCGTTTGAAGTTTAAAGCAGCGCAATAAGTTAGCACTGCCCAACAATAAAAACCGCGCATCTCTCATAGAGATGCGCGGTTTTTTCGTTTTAGCTAGGGTCATCTTATCGGCTTAGAGTCTACTTAGAATTTGTGTGTCTGAGGACCTGTCTTGTTCGCTAAATGGCGAGGCGACGCAATTCAGAGGAGGGGATTGAGTGCTGCCATAGATTTTCGTATTGATAACTGAGTCGCTGCAGGGTGAGTAAGCTGTCTAGATGCGCCTGGCCTTTAAATCCATGTTCTCTTTTTCTTACAACGGCGTGAGCATCATCAGCTAGATAAAGCCACTCTTTTGGTGCTATGCGCCTGTCATGGATCCGGCGTATGCTGACAAAACTCGAGAGACGGTGCGCAAGATCCAAAATAGGACTGTGACCTTGAGGACGGTGGCGATCATTTTCGAGAAGGAGTCGAATTTCTACTTGCCGGCTATGGAGCACGAGGTCTTGAATATGGCTGACCACTGTTTTGTCATTCAGAATCGGGTCATCGAGGTTCTCGCAAAGCATGAAGACTTTTCGCTGCGAGTTGGTCAATATCATGCGGCAAAGCTCTCTATACGAAGCCATCGTATCGAAACGGATGCTGCGTTTCGCTTCTTCTGATGGCTCTGGCGGAGCGCCGTTACTATCTTTCAGAGGAGCATCTCCAATTAATCTAAAGCGGGGTTGTAGAGATTCCAGATTCGGTTGAATCAATTCAGTAAGGTCGCTGCTGGAATGCATGCCGGGGATGGTGATATTTTCTTCCATAAAACCCGCATCTAAAAACACCTTGGTATAGATGGGAGTCGCTGCCGTAGAGACTTCATTAACGCCAGCTTTATGCAGTTGCTTGAGCAAATGACTCAAAAGAATCTCGGCTAAGCGTGTGGAAATATGGCGCTGGGAAACATGCAAAAAATCGATACGTGCAAAACGTTCCGCCGGGCGGGCGCTTGCAGCGCCTAGTAAGCGATCACCGAGCATCGCAATACACAGCTGCGAGCCGTGCATAATTCGCGTGCCTGCCAACTCTTCGATTTGTCGGCGTACTTCCGGCGGCAGTGCGCCGGAGCTGATGTAGTTTATATTTACAGAGACCATAGCTCGGCTCCGTCTCACCCTAGGTTGTTATGCGGCTTGTTCTACTTGAATGCTGCCATTTTTTAGAAGCATAGCAACGAGCTCTTTGGTTTCCACTTTATTGCAGAAGGTTAACAGAGTCTGTGCGTCATATTCATCTTCTGAGCATAAGTATTGAACAAATGTTAAATGCTCTAAATCGAGCTCGGTACTGTAACCATCAGTGAAGAGTATGACGGCATTATTCTGTTCGATATAAAGGAAGCGAGAGCCTTCATTCTTATAAATTATCTCAGCCTGATAAATCTGCTCGGCTATTTGATGCGCGTCGATAAGTCCTTCGTCAGGAATAAGTATCGCGGAATTTTTAGGCTCTGACAGATATTCACCTAGCCAGCGATCAAAGGCTTGGTCACTTTCAATCGCACTAAGCAGCAGTTTTTTAAGCGCTTCGCGGTCTTGTTTTTCCACTGCGGCGGGATTATTTGCACGCTTTCGTTTGGGATCACTAAAAAAGCTGTTCTCTGCAGCGCTCTCTTGCTCACAAATGTAGTGGGTAAAACTGCTTAGTAGCTCCAGTTTGCGTGGTGCACGAAATCCTACAGAGAGCGTAATGCAATCGTTCTCGGCAACGCCGAAATGAGCGAGCCTTGGAGGTACATATAAGATATCGCCAGGGTGCAGTACCCATTCGTCATTGGTCTTGAAGTCTTTCAGTATGCTCAGCAGGGTATCATTTCTGGTTGCTGTGCTTTGGTCGCACCATTGCCCGAGTTTCCACTTGCGGCTGCCATACGCTTGAACCAAAAAGACATCATAAAAATCGAAGTGGGGGCCTACGCTACCTCCTTTCGGGGCATACGAAGCCATTACGTCATCAACACGCCAGTCCGGAATAAAGTTAAATTGTCTTTTTAATGTTTGAACCTGCGGGACCCAAGCGTCAAGCTGTTGTACGAGAAGCGTCCAATTGGCGCTATCAAGCTGTGCAAACGACTCTTCGTTGAATGGGCCTTGCTCCAGAATCCAATGCTTATCTTCACGTTGCTCAATAATAATGCGTGACTCGACATCGTCTTCGAGACTGAGTCCAGCTAAGTCATCAGGAGTAACAGGGGATTCGAAGTGCGGCAGCGCTCCGCGAATTAGGAGCGGCTTTTGTTGCCAATAATCGGCTAAAAATTGCTCGGCAGAGAGTCCTCCGAGCAACGTAAGAGCTTGATTTGCCATCAGCAATGAGTCGGCTAAAGGTCGATCGAGTGAGCTTGAGCGACTGCGTTACCGATATACGAAGCAGGAGTCATATCTAGAAGGATTTGTTTGGCCTCTTGCGGAATCTCAAGTGAGTTCACAAATTCGGTCATTGTTTGCTGGTTGATTGCCTGACCGCGAGTGAGCGCCTTGAGCTTCTCATATGCTTGTTCGATATTGTAGCGACGCATGACAGTTTGAATGGGCTCGGCCATCACTTCCCAAGCATTGTCGAGATCTTGAGCCAGTTTTGTAGGATTGATCTCCAGCTTGTTAAGGCCTTTCATGGTCGCTTGATAGGCAATTAAGCTGTGAGCTAGACCGACGCCAAGATTTCGCAGCACGGTCGAGTCTGTCAGGTCTCGCTGCCAACGTGAAATCGGCAGTTTCTGTGCGAGATGGGTCATGATCGCATTTGCTATACCGAGGTTGCCCTCTGAGTTTTCAAAATCGATCGGGTTGACCTTATGCGGCATGGTTGATGAACCAACCTCGCCTGCAACAGTGCGTTGCTTAAAGTAAGCGAGAGAAATATAAGACCATATATCGCGATCTAGGTCGATCAGGATGGTATTGAATCGAACAACGGCATCGAATAGCTCTGCAATGTAATCATGTGGTTCGATCTGGGTAGTGTAGGGATTGAACTCAATGCCTAAGGAGCTTACGAAAGACTCTGCATGAGAAGGCCAGTCAATGTTCGGGTAGGCAGAGTAGTGCGCGTTATAGTTGCCTACGGCGCCGTTGATCTTGCCCAGAAACTTCACCGCTTTTATTTGATTAAGCTGGCGCTTTAGACGGGCAACTACGTTGGCGATTTCCTTGCCCATGGTAGTGGGAGATGCTGTTTGTCCGTGTGTGCGCGATAGCATTGATTGCTCGGCTAGCTCTTTAGCGAGCTCTGTTAATTTAGTGACTATGGCCTCCATTTCTGGCAGTACACCGTCTTCAAGGCCTGATTTAAGCATCAATGCGTGCGAAAGATTATTGATGTCTTCTGAGGTGCAGGCAAAGTGGACGAACTCTAAGCTTTTTGCAAGTGCCGGAAATTGTTCCGCATTTGCTTCAAACTTTTCTTTCAGCAGATATTCAACGGCTTTTACATCGTGATTTGTTGTGCGTTCAATTTCTTTGACGCGTAAAGCGTCAGCTTCATTGAACTCGGTTACGATGGCATTCAAGAACGCATTTTCAGCATCTGAAAACGCCGGTAGTTCGTCAATTTCCGGGTGTGCCGCTAATGACTGTAGCCATCTAACTTCAACTGTGACGCGAGCGTATATGAGGCCATACTCACTGAATGACTTTCTAAGGTCTACAGTTTTACTGCCGTATCGACCATCGATGGGAGAAATTGCGGTTAGTGCACTTAGTTCCATGGGAGTTCTCTGTTCATACTGACTGCTAAAAGAAAGGCGGCGATTTTACTACAAAGGTTTAGGTGGTGAAACTTAGGGTTTCAATCTGTCACATCTAGCCATTGATTAAGGGATTCTGCCGACTTGCGAATTCGTGTTTTGCTGAATAAGAAGTTCCAGCGATGACCGCCTAACTGGCGCCAAAGAGTTGCAGAGCGAATGCCAGCAAGAAGCAAGGCGCGAATTCTTGCTGCGTTGTGTTCGATCTGCAAATAGCGTGCATGGCCACCAACCTGAATTCGCATATTGAAGGTGCTGATCGTATCTTGATATGTGCTCGCTAAACCCGATATCACGTTTTCGTGATTGATACCGAAGTGCGAAACTTGGTTCTGATTCTGCTCTATTTTTTGACTTAGGCGTGACAGCATATCGCTCCGCTTGCTGAGTTTTTGCTGCAAATGCATCAGTGCTAAAGCGTAGCGCAGTACTTGAGCGCTAGACTGAATTGAGTCTCCTCGAACTGCGCTGATGAGCTGTTTCTGTCCGTCACGCAAGAATTGAGGGCTGGCATAAATATCTTCGACCTTTTCTGGGTCTGTCACGAACAGCGTTTCAAACATCGCTGTTTGAGCTTGCAGATCGCATTGACCCTCTCTCGCAATTTGGTCTACCAAATAGCAACATTCGAATATGCCACAGAGCGCCAAAGCTTGCTGCTGATTTTTATCAAGCATTGTCAGACGAGCTCTTTGTTAGGTGTTGGTTTGTTGCGGATGAGAGCGCTGAATTTGAGTCCTCGCTTTGTGTGCTTTCGATAATTCCGCCGCCAAGACAGCGGTCTGCATCATAGAAAACAACAGATTGTCCGGGTGTGATCGCGCGTTGCGCTTTGTCAAAGTGAACCACCAGTTTGCCGTCTTTTAAAGCGCGTACCTCGCAGGCTTGGTCTGCTTGACGATAACGCACTTTTGCCGCGCAGCGAATCGGTAGTTGAGGCTTTCCGTTAATCCAATCTAATTGGTCACAGGTCAAAGAGCTGGCAAATAAAAGAGGGTGGTTTTTGCCCTGCACGACAACTAATGTATTGTCATTGAGATTCTTTTCGGCGACATACCACGGTGATTCGTCATAATTTTTTAGGCCTCCGATACCAAGCCCCTGCCGCTGACCAATCGTGTGGTACATCAAACCTTGATGCTTACCGATGACCTCGCCATTTTCGGTGACGATATTGCCCGGTTGCGCCGGTATATATTGCTTCAAAAAGTCGGCAAATTTACGCTCCCCGATAAAACAGATGCCGGTGCTGTCCTTTTTGTCGGCCGTTACAAGGTCGTGTTGTTCTGCGAGTTTGCGTACTTCCGGCTTTTCTATCTCGCCAACCGGGAACAAGGTCTTCGCAATTTTGTCGCCGCCGACAGCGTAAAGGAAATAGCTTTGATCCTTATTGTTGTCGAGGCCTTTAAGTAACCAGGCATCGTTGTCATTTTGCTGCTTACGCACATAGTGTCCGGTCGCAATAAAATCGGCGCCAAGGGTAAGCGCAT
The DNA here is from genome assembly GCF_001635135.1 of Oleiphilus sp. HI0080. NCBI lineage: Bacteria > Pseudomonadati > Pseudomonadota > Gammaproteobacteria > Oceanospirillales > Oleiphilaceae > Oleiphilus > Oleiphilus sp. HI0080. The sequence goes on along the minus strand of NZ_LWFU01000326.1, from coordinate 3,394 downwards.
AGTCAAGAAAGGCTTTAAATTTGATTTCTTTATTGCACAAGATATCTGGGTTTGGTGTGCGGCCTGCTTTGTATTCTTCTAAAAAGTACTCGAAGACTCTATCCCAATACTCCGCAGCAAAATTAGCCTGGTGCAGCTTGATACCAATCTTGTCACAGACTTGTTGCGCATCGTTTAGATCAGCAATCGCTGTACAGTACTCTGTGCCGTCGTCTTCATCCCAGTTCTTCATAAACAGCCCTTCGACTTGATAACCTTGCTGTTTCAGAAGGAGTGCGGAAACTGAGGAATCTACGCCGCCAGACATACCAACAATGACACGTGTTTCGCTTATGGGTTTCATCTAATACCTGTGTTTGTGACGAAGACCGTTATGGCGGTTTTCGGTCGAATCAAAAGCGTTGCTTCAGCTTCGTCTCTAAAGAATTAGGCGAGCCTTACAAGAAAGCGCGGATTGTAGCTTTCCTTGGTTAAAATTTCAGCTATCAATTTTAGAGAACGGATGCTCATAGATAAAATTTAACGGCACTGAAGTTCGAGTTCTCGCATCGTCAATGCATCTTAATACAAGTGGGCTGCGGAGATTTTCTCCTTTAGAGATAATTTCAGCATAACTTAGCCAATGGGCCGCCAAGATATCCGCATCCAACGCATTGCTCGTATGCTCCAGTGCCTGTGCAGAAAAACAGTAACGGTGGTAGCAGACGCCGTTTTGAGGCGCTGTGTAAACATAAAGGCCTACTAGGCCCGTTAGTTCAACCCGCCATGCGGTTTCTTCTAAGGTCTCTCTGACAGCGGCTTCAAAAATCGACTCGCCTTCATCAACGTGACCCGCAGGTTGATTGTAAACTCTTTGGCCGTGGCTTAATTCCTCAACCATTAAAAACTTGCCGTTCTTTTCCACTACGCAGGCGACCGTTGCGTGCGGGGTCCAAATGTTACTCATTTTATTCGGTTTCCTCGTTTCCCTGTTTGCGGTCGTCCAAATGCGGCTCTGTTGGCTTTGTTTCGACCGGAGGTGTCACGCCTAGGTTGTTGACGTTTTGTTGGGGAGGCTGTGTTGCTCGGCAAATGAATTGTTTGTAAGCGGCTTTCGCCCTGAGATAAACCATCAAGTTTCCATGGGCCAATTGCCACGCGAATTAAGCGTAAGGTAGGAAAGCCAACGGTTGCTGTCATGCGCCGAACTTGTCGATTTCGACCCTCAGTAATGGTTAATTCAAGCCATGATGTGGGAACAGTCTTTCGTTTGCGTACAGGAGGGTTTCGGTCCCAGATATCGGGTGTATCTATGCGTCGCGCCTTTGCGGGCTTGGTGGGCCCATCTTTCAATTCTACGCCGTTCTGAAGCGCATTGAGAGCCTTTGCATCGATGTCCCCTTCTACCTGTACCCAATACGTTTTTGGGAGTTTGTGCTTCGGGTCGGATATTCGAGCTTGTAACTGCCCATCGCTTACCAAAATCATTAGCCCTTCGGAATCATAGTCAAGACGTCCTGCGGGGTAAAAATCCTTTTGGGAGATAAAGTCTGCGAGAGTTTGTCGGCCTTCACTGTCAGTGAATTGAGACAATACATTGAATGGTTTGTTGAAGAGAAGCGCTTCTGCCATGTTTAAACTCAAATCTGGAAGGGAGAGTTTAACAGCATGCAAAAGCTCGTGCACTTGCACGAGCTACTTCGTTGACTTCAAGATCAAGCAAATATGGCTGCTGAGTGTATCGACGCGCTAGATTACCGGAACTTTTGATTCTTGTGGCGCGTGCTCTTGATTTGATTCAGTAGCGGCCACTTTCGGTGCTTCTTGTTCATTGACAGAGATTACCTCGCTGTCGATGGCATTCTGACTATTCGGCAAGTCGGTATCAGCGGCGCTTATGTTGACGGCATGCACTCCTTTGTTGCTCGGCTGTTTATCGAACATCACGCTTTGTCCAGCTTTTAGAGTTTTGTAGCCTTCCATTTGAATGGATGAAAAGTGTGCGAAGAGATCTTCGGTACAACCGTCCTCAACAATAAAGCCATACCCTTTGGCATTGTTAAACCACTTTACTTTACCTTGGAACATATCTGACTCCCGTGTCATCTTTTGCAAAGCTCTACTTCATTTCCGTACATGAAACTCTGCAATGTTTTATTTTTATTCGTAAGCTATAACGAGAATTTTGTTACAACGTGTTAATTCTGGTCGGAAACTAGCCAGAGTCAAGCTTTTTACTTGAAAAAATTGATTGCCACCACAAAACGTTTTTAAGAATTTCACAAATTTAATCACAAGCCTTAGCGCTCTGATGCAAACTGTGCTTTAAATCAGTGGGTGGACTACTCATTTATAGAAAGTGAGCCAGTTAGGTTGGCTGTTGCGTATTGAAAAAGTACCAAGCCATACCCATTTACATAATTGTGTAAAAAAACGTTTCGGGTAGTGAGTAAATTGAACTATTGTCGACTAGTATTGAATCAGGGCTCAAACACGGACCCGAGCCAACCGAATCAGGATGACGGTCTACTTCTGGTGCCAGAGAAAACGGCACTGAAACGGCCATCGATGTACCAGGTTGTGATGTTGAATGATGACTTCACTCCTATGCACTTCGTTGTTGAGGTGCTGGTTCGATTTTTCGCAATGAATGAAGAGAAAGCGACGCAAGTGATGATGGCAGTGCATACGCAAGGAAAAGCTGTTTGTGGCGTTTATTCAAGGGATATTGCAGAAACAAAGGTTGCACAAGTAAACGAATATTCGGCTGAGTGCGACCATCCGCTTTTGTGTGAAATTCAGAAGCTAGATTAACCTGGACTGATCGGGGAACAACTATGCTAAGCAAAGATTTAGAGCTTACCTTAAATGATGCGTTCAAAAATGCGCGTGAGAAACGTCATGAGTTCATGACGGTTGAACACTTGCTTTTAGCGCTGCTGGACAACGATGCGGCTTTGAAGGTTTTGGGCGCATGTGGTGTCGAGTTGCCAGCCCTCCGTCAGGAGCTTACTGAATTTGTTGATTCAACAACGCCTTTGATTCCAAGTGCTGACGATGAGCGCGAGACGCAGCCTACGCTTGGGTTTCAGCGTGTGCTTCAGCGCGCGGTCTTTCACGTTCAGTCCTCTGGCAAAAAAGAAGTAACGGGCGCTAACGTCCTCGTCGCAATTTTTAGTGAACAAGAAAGCCAAGCCGTATATGTGTTGAAGAAGCAAAACGTTGCGCGTATCGATGTGGTTAACTTTATCTCTCATGGCATTTCAAAGGTTCCGGGTCAGATTGAAGACCAAAGCTCCGATGCGGAAATGAGCGAAGAAGCCGCTGAAGGCGGAACTCAGAGCAATCCTCTTGAAAGCTATGCCGCGAATTTAAACGATGTGGCATCTCAGGGCCGTATCGATCCGCTTATCGG
>NZ_LWFU01000325.1:0-23496 GCF_001635135.1 Oleiphilus sp. HI0080 | reverse complement strand
GTAAGGAGCAACCTCGGGCGCGCCATTGTCGATGAACAGCGGGTCTTGACGAGAGCAGCCACTCATTAAAGTCAAAGCGGTGAAGAAAACCAAGAACATGCGCATGTTGATTACTCTCCCGATTGCGTTTCTGGTATGTAGAATTCGACGCTTATACGACGGTTACGCTTGCGTCCGAATTTGTTCTCATTGCCTGCAATGGGTTCTGACTGCCCTTTGCCGTCGGTTGTTATGCGCGCGGGATCGATGCCTCTTTCATCAAGAAAGTTTTTTGCTTCTTGAGCACGTTGCTCTGACAAGCGTTGATTGATTTCTTCTGGTCCCGTTGAGTCAGTGTGCCCCGTGATGTGGACATGATATTGAGGGTTTTTCTCTAGAAAACGCACGACAGGAAAATCTGGTCGATCAATCAAGTTCGTGACTTGGAACTTGGCGAACTCAAACGAAAGGTCGATGCTAAATAGTGGTTGAGGACAGCCGACCTCGTTTACCGGAACGTAGAGCAAGGTGTTGGGACATTGATCGACGGAGTTCATGACGCCGTCTCGATCATCGTCTCTATCTGGTTTTTCTTGGCCGAAGTGATAGGCCACGCCAACCAACAATGAGAGAGCAGATCGGTCTTCAATTTGTGAAACCTGATTGGCCTGAACGATCGTGCTAGTCACGTCGTACACATCATAGCGTGCACGAAGATCCAGTCCCCACGACTCGGTTAACGACCATAACAGACCGGCTTGTCCGGTGACGACGCCACTGCTGCCAGATTTGGCTTCCGCGGTGAAACCACTAACCGGTTCATCGTCCCAGCGCATCGACAGATAGCCAAGCCCCAAAGAAGCGTAGGGCGTGATTGCGCTTTGCTCTTCGATCCAGTCATAGCGGGCGCCGGCACCGAGTATCGTAAAGTGCCGATCACCCGGATTGAGATAAGTGCCTTCGACGTACAGGGAAAGCGGCTCTTCGAACGGTTGCGAGAAAAGGGCGCCAATGTTGAATGCTGCGCCCCAATCGTCTACGCCATTGATTTGGTTAATACCGCCTTGGCTGTCTACGCGGTCATCAATACTGAACTGCGCGCCTACATGCCCATAAAGTGACGTGAGTAAAGGAGGTTCTTTGGTCGTCTCTTCGTTGGCGTATGAGATGCTGGGCAGCGCTAAAAAAGCGGCAGAGAGCATAAGCGAAACGAGCCAGTGGGTCGAGTGCCCATGGTTTGGGTACGCGGATCTTTTGAAAAAGGGGGCTTGCATGGCATGGGTACCATTGAGTGTTTTATTTGCTTGAAAAACTAGCATTGGATCTATCGTTTGGTCAACGAAATTAGTTGGCGGATAGATATGGATATGGATATGGATATGGATATGGATGTGTGATCGTGTTTGCTTGGTTTTTAGCACTGTCTGAATGTTCGGTCTGAGTTTTCGGGCGGGGTGAGACTACCGATGCCCGACTCAACCTCAACTAGTTGGAATACTGCCTTAGAGACTGTTCATAGGTCAGCGTCCTACCTTGGTTTTTTTCTACTTCCAGCTTTGGCTTGGGTGCTCCGGGTTGATTCAACCAATAGGATTGCGCTTTTTTCGGATTTAATCTTGGAGCGCACTTTAGCTCTTTGTTATGGCTGAGTTTTTCAAGTGCATTATCTAGCCTGTTGGCTAGTGCGTTCATTGTTTCTTCAGGCGTGGTGAGATTGCTGAGCGCCTCAGGGATACTTTGCCACCAGGCAGGAGAGAGAGCTGGGTAATTTGGGACATTGGTGCCAGTGGGTGTCCAAAGCTCTCTTGCAGGGCTTTGATAAAACTCGACGAGCCCGCCGAGCGATTTTGATTTTTGGGTGAACGCGTCAGAGTGGATGTCAGATTTTCTGACGGGGGTTAGGCCTACTATGGTTTTCTTAAGTGACACCGTTTTGGAGACCACGAACTGTGCGTAAAGCCAAGCCGCAGCCAATCTATTGGGTGGTGTGTTTTTGAAAAACGTCCACGCCCCCGCGTCTTGATAGCCGAGCTTCATGCCTTTCTCCCAATACACCCCGCGAGGAGAAGGCGCCATACGCCACTTGGGTGTCCCGTCCGCATTGACGACCGCTGGAGAAAGCTTGGGATCAGTGAGCGCAGGGGTGAAGGCCGTATACCAAAAGATTTGTTGGGCAATTGTGCCATTTCCCGGAATCGCACCCGCTTGAGTGAAGTTCATGTTTCTTGCTTCAGGAGGGGCATACTTCTTTAGCCACTCTTGATACTTGCGCATGGCGTAGATGGCGGCAGGACTGTTAGCCGCACCGCCTCTCTCCACGCTCGCGCCAACAGGGTGGCAGTCTTCAACACGAATGCCCCATTCATCGACCGGAAGACCATTTGGCAGGCCCTTGTCGCCCGCTCCCGCCATGGAGAGCCAGGCATCAGAAAATCGCCATCCAATTGAGGGATCTTTTAAGCCATAGTCCATATGGCCATATATTTTGACACCGTTTATTTCTTTGACATGCTCTGTGAAAAACTCGGCGATATCCTCGTATGCCGACCAGTTCTCTGGCACGTTGAGTTCGTAACCATAAAGTTCATAGAATTTCGCTTTTAAGGCGTTATCACTAAACCAGTCATGGCGATACCAATACAAGTTTGCAAACTGTTGGTCGGGCAATTGATATAACTTGCCATCAGGCCCAGAGCTAAACTTTAGGCCAATGAAGTCATCAAGGTCTAGCGAAGGTAGCGTTACGCGCCTGCCTTGATCGGCCATGTAATCCGAGAGTGCAACAACCTTATCGTATCGATAGTGTGTGCCAATCAGGTCGCTGTCATTAATATAGCCGTCGTATAGGTTCAGCCCCATTTCCATTTGCGTGCTGAGTTTTTTGATTACATCGTCTTCGCCAGTCAGCTCATGTACGACTTTGATGCCCGTAATGTCATAGAAAGCTCGGCTCAAGGTATTTGCTTCGTACCAATGGGTGTCGATGCGTTCAGAAATAACGTGAATGGTCAGGTCTTGATAAGGTTTTGCCGCTTCGGCAAACCAGTTGAGTTCTCTCGTTTGCTCTTCAAGATTTAAGGTTGAAGGTTGGAACTCATTCAAAATCCAGCGTTTTATTTTTGCCTCATTGGCATAAAGATCGGCAGAAAAAAAGCCTATACATAAAATACAGAACAAGAGCTTAGCGCATAGCTGCTCTATGGTTTTGTGTCCGTGATGCGTTAGGTTCATCAAAAACGCTGGCTCGTATCAATGTCGAGTAAGAACTTTTCAGAGTAGGCTTGGTATATTTCCTCTATCGTTCCGTTCTCGTACAGTGTTTTCAGTTGCATCGTGAGCTCGTCAATAAGCTGGTCGTCTGTTTCTATATGGCAGGCTAGCCCGCGCAAGACCGTTAAGAACCAGAATTGGGGTTTTAACGCGATCCCTGTGACGTCTGAATGGTACGCGGCAACGAGTTCGTCTGTCGCCCATAATTCGGTTCGTCCTAAACGCAACTTCTCAATGTTTTGCTTTGCGCTGCCTGCGGCATCTACTTGCAAAGGTATTTTCGCCGTGTTGAGGTAATTTTCTAGTCCACTTCCACTCAACGTGCCAATTCGGTAGGAAGCAAGCTGTTCAAGTACCGTGACTTCTATCGGACTTGATTGCAAAGAAAAAATGGTGGATTTGGTGACTAACAAGGGGCTGACCCACTTGTAAATAGTCTCTCGTTCTTGCGTTCGTTGCAGCGGGAAAACACAGTGCTGTGGTCTTTCGTCGACGATTTTTATTGCGCGCTTTAAAGGCACAATTTTTAGCTCGTACTCTATGTTTGATCTTTTGAAGAGCTGCTCAATAATGTCGATGGCAATCCCGCCTTCGCCGTTCTGGTAGGCAAAAGGATGTGATTCGGGTGCGAGAAGCGTTAGATTTTCGCGGGCAAACACGCTCGAAGCGAGAGCGGTAAAAAGGGAAAATAGAACAACGCGATAACGCTTATTCATTCAGACCTCTACGTTTAGGCTGCACAATAGGAGCATCCATTCCTTAGAATCTAGCACATAACGGCTACTTTTACATTTCAGAGTACTTGCAGCAGTGAGGTGTCGAATCAGGAAAACCGGCCACCTTATTCTAAACGCATTTTACCTTCGACCTTTTCAAAGGAGTATTTCACCACCTGTACAGTCGTGGCGACCATCACCCCAGTCAACATCATGCCAACAAGCGCAAGGCATAAGGCGATGATGCGGCCGACAATGGTTTGTGGAGAGATGTCGCCATAGCCGACAGTCATACCGGTCACTAGCGTAAAATAAAGTGCATCACCATAAGACAGCTTTTCAGTGTGCGAAATCGCTAACGCGCCAAGAAAAAACAGGCCGATAAAAGACAGATAAATCGATTTCAGCTGCCATGTTACGCGCGCAAAATATCTAAGGAATAGCTTGAACATGTTTCTCCTTGTCTCTTCTGAAAAAGAGCATGAGTGAGTTGATGATTGAGAATGACATAGCGATGTATACGGCGACCATGATCAGCTGCAATATACGAATGTAAACCGTATTGCTGGCGTCGGAGCTTGAATACCCGAACGCCCCGCTAAGCACGACGATGATCGTCGACATCGCGATACCAAATAGAACGCCTTTCGTGTTCTTGAGAAACACTTGTTGGGAGAAAAAGAGCCATACCGAACTCATTAAAAGAATAAAAAACACAAAGGAGGGTACCGCCACAAGTGCGTTGTAGATAACGATGCCAAATGCGCCACCAATCAGGTTGCCTGTGACTAAGCCCAAACCTGTTTTTACCCCAGTTTCGAATTCGGTGTTTTGGGACAAGATAGACACGAAGACCAGCATCAAAATTGCGTCACTGCGGTTTCCCAAGTAGATATACAAAAGTAGTGGTAATACCACCACGGTGCTTTTAACAGCCGAAGCGACGTCGCCGTGCGGTTTTTTCTCTCGATTCTGGCTTGCAGTGATCGTCCCGCCGGGGACGAGTGCGTAGGCAATATAGGCGATGGTTAATGCGACGGCAGTAGAAAAGATCAGTGCAAGTACAGCCTCATAAGCGAGTGTCATGGATTGCAGGCCTAGCATCGGAATGACGGTGAAGCCAATGAGCATCATGATAATCAAGACAGGCGCTGCTCCGCGTGTTCCCAGGTAGTAGATACGGAGTAGGATCAAGGTGAGGGTCATCATGAACGCAGAGGGATACTGAAGCAGCACGAGTGCAAGCAGCAGCCCTCCGAACATTGAAATCGAAATGATCACGAGTAACCCCATGCCTTCACTAAGAGAAAGATAGGGCTTGTCAGTCGACAGTAATTTGCCGACGAGTAGCACGCTCAAAAAGGAAATTGGCCATGCAATACCAAACGCAATCGCGGTTGCCAGTGTTAAACCTAAGGCAAAGCGCAATGCTTTTATGTCACTGATTTCCCAATGCTTTAGTATGNCCGACACGGATATTCCCTATGTGCTTGGTGTCAATAAATATAGGAGAGCGTTGTAATCACTCTGATCCAGAGCTTACCCAAAACATTCAGAATCCAGTTATCACTCGCATAGATAATAATGTCCGCTTGTCCCCCTTCTCTTTGTAAACCGGCACTACTTGCGTCACGAAACTTGATGATGACGGGAAAGCGCTGCGGGTCGCGTAGCCAACCAGAGTTGGTGGAGATGCTTGCAAGCTCGCCTTGCTTTTCGTTGCGGTTCCACTTTACGCCGTAGCTGATGCTGTCAACGACGCCTTCGAATATCTTTCCTGGAGCGCTGTCCAGCGCGATCTGTACAGGATTTCCGGGCTGTAAATTACCAAGGTTATTCTCGCGTAGGTACGCCTCTATCCAGACATCTTTGATGGAGATAAGGCTCACCAGTCGCGCGCCTGGCGACGCGTACTGGCCGACTTCCAGCTTCATGTTGCTGACAACACCGTCGGCAGGTGCAACGACGCTCGAGTATGTGAGATTCAGGCGTGCTTGCTCGAGTTTGGCCAATGCCTGTTTGAATTTCGTGTTCTGATCGCCCTGCTGGCCAAAACGGTTTTTTACCTCTTCTAGGTTTGCCTCAGCGCGTGCAATGCCTGCTTTTGCCTCTTCTGCTTTTGCAAAGGCGATATCGGCATCTCGCTCGGCGATGGCTCCGCTTTTTGCGATCGTTGCTGCGCGCATCGCGTCTTTATATGCGGTTTCGTATCGTACCTTGGCTTCGACAACACTCGCTTCTGCCGCGAGAATGCCTTTCTCATCACCTCCAATCTGCTGTTCGGCGTCTTCGAGTGCGGCTTCTGCTTCTGCGATCGCAATCAAAAAGGGCTCTTCCTCAATCTCAAAAAGGATATCGCCCTTGTTGACAAGTTGATTCGATGTGACATGAATGGCCTCAATCTTTCCGGCCACCTCGGATGAAATTTCAACAACGTATCCTCGCACTCTAGCCTGACTCGTCGACGGTGTTAGTCGGTCTGCGAACAGGCTCCAGATGGCGAAGATAAAACACAAGGCAAGAAAGCACAGTGTAATCTTCCGCATCTTGTTGCCGGGATCTTGCGCTTCCTCTTGCATCGCTATCGTTTCGGGGCGAGAGGCTTCGGTTTGCTCTGAAGAACCACTCTCCGGATTATTGTCTGACATATTTGTGTCTCAGTGTTCTCGTGGATCGCTATTCGGCTTGTTTTGCTTCGTTGGCTTTTTCGCTCAAATCATCGTTAATCCATACTTGTATGAGTGTATAACCCAGGGCCAACACGACGGCGCCAGTGAAGAGGCCGACAATTCCTGAGAAAATCATTCCGCCGATTGCGCCAACGAGTATAACCAGCATCGGAACATCCACTCCGCGGCCTAAAAGGAGCGGTTTTAAGAAGGTATCACTAAACCCGACGAGCAAGAGGTAGATCGAAAAGATAATGGCGCTTGTCGAATCGGCGACCGAAAACACATAAAAAATGATCGGTGCAATGGCGATAATTGGGGGTAGCTGCACAATAGCGAGTATCAATATAGCCAGCGCCCATATGCCTGCCGCGGGAACATCCATTAAGAGCAGCGCAGGTGCAGCCAATGCCGCTTGAATAATGGCAATCCCGATCACGCCTTGCGCAACGCTGCGAATAGTCGCGATGGAAAGGTTAACGATATCCTCGCCCTGTTTTTTGGTAAGGCGTTCTGTGATCTTGATGGATGCGGATTTGATCGGCCCGGCGTTGACCATCAAAACAGCCGACAAGATGATGGAAGCAATGAACAGCAGTAAGGTTAAGCCCGTGTTCGTGCTCATGGTAAAGACCCATTTGCCGATTTCTTTAATTTGCGGTTTAAAGTGCTCGGCCGCGTCCTTGATGCTGCGATTGAACATATCCCATGTGGTATAGACCTTCTCTCCAATCAACGGCCAATCAGCAACGGACTCTGAGGGTGCAGGAATGTTTATTTCACCTTTTGCGTAATTTTCAGAGATTTGCGTTCCGGTATCGATCATCGAGGAAGAAAGCATGGCCATCGGTGCAATAATGATCGCGAGCAATGCGATGCTGATCAGCGTTGCTGCGAAGCCTTTACCTCTACCTGTTTTATTCTTAATTAGAATGCAGGCGGGATAGAGCGCTACGGCAAGAATTCCGCCCCACAGTATGAGTGATATAAACGGTTTGATTATCTGAAAGCACCAAAACAGCATTAAGCCTAGCAAGCTGATTTTTATGGCTGATTCAATTACTCCTTTGACCAATAGGTCGTGCTGACCTTTTTCGTCATTTGTATTCATCGCTGTCTCCCTTGGTGTGCTCGGCTTGTTGACCACTATTATTTTCGTTGATGTTCTCTTTGTGCAGCTGCGAGTGATGTAGTCTTAATTGTTGCGCTGCGGTAAATTGTTTGTTTGCATTTACGGCCAATAACAGCATTGTGAGACTCACTCCGTAAGGGATGATGAGCATGCCGTCAAAAGCGCAGATAGTCAGTAGTATGTCGTGTATCACTGTGAATAAAAACACCGAAATAGTGATTAGGTTAATCTGTATTTCCAAACTCGTTAACGCGTGGTTGTGTTTGTTCACATAAACCTGATGAAGCGCAAACACGCTCGCGATGATCAGCGCAGGAAATGGAATGCTCGTTCCGAATTGAATGGTATCGCCTGTTTCTCCGAGGGCAATCAGTAATAAGGCGATCAGTATGCTCGCTAACAGTAAGCCCTGTATCGGTTTACTTAACCAGCCGTTGATTTCGAAGCATCGAAATTGCATGAGTACCGCCAGCCATAAGGCACTATCGGCTATTTTGTGGGTATACAACATGGGAAGATTGATCAGGCCTGCTCCACCATTCATGCACAATGCAAAAATAGACCAGCAGATGCACGATCCAAGGAAATTGAATGCAAAGCGGCTATTTGTGCTAACGAGCAAGCTAAAGGCAATCGCACCAATTGCCAGCATCAAAAACGGCAGACTAGAGCCAATGGAAATAAACAATAATTTGTCGAAACTCGGTGTATTTACAACACTTGGAAAGGTGTTGAATCGAGCAAAATAGGGAGAGTACGACGTCACTTCCCATCGAAGGGTCGAACCGTAAAGTTCAGAGCATCGTAATTGAGGGGCGCTGTAAATCTTCTCAGAGCTTTGGAAGTCTGTTCGGCCATAGCTCGCTCGAAGAATGTTATCTACAAAAATCTGATGTGTGCCGTGAATGACAACTGGGAAGTTTATCCAGTGATTGTCAGACCCGCATTGCGATAGAAGCGTATCACTGACCGCGACGAAGTGGGGATGTGCTTCGTCAGTCCATTCCGTGAGTATTTCCCAATTATGATCGTCTTCTGGTGTTGAATTGATGCCGAGCATTGCACTGAGAAGCAGCAGCAGGCTCGTCGCGAATTCTCCTAATCCCATACCGCGTTCGCTGCATCATGGAGGTCAGGGAACTCCCCAGCATGGCTAGGAAAGTGGGCCCACTGTACGGTTTGATCTGGCGCCACTAAAAAGCTTGCGTGTGTCTGCCAGCGTGTACCCGAAGCATCTCGATTGTAAATGCCTTGGGGTAGCAAACTCACTAGGCTCATCACCATTTTAGGATTCGCGAGGTGAAAGATGTTTGAGTATCCAACACCCCATTCGCCATAGAGCCGGCGCTCTTCATCAATGTATATATTCAGTTCGGGAGACAGTTCAAACTTGTTCAGCCACGCTTGAGCCACGTCGGCTTCACCATGACAAATGGCAACGCAATGAAGTTCTGAGTGTTCGTCTGCAAGTTCAGAGAGGTCTTTTAACATCGCCTCTGCAAACGGGCAGCCTGTGTGTCGCAAGAATACAACTAGGCTAAATTGCTCATGCGAGGCAAGTCCATCGGGCACGGTGTCGCCGATATTAAGTCTCTCGGATACGGCTTGTTGTTTTGGTTTTGATAATCCGATAAACGGCATGTTCGCTCTCTGCTTAAGTTGCCTGTGCGTAGGGTGTGTGCATTATGGTTTCGCTATATCACCGTTAAGGTCGCGCACTTCCACGTTTACCTCAAATCCCTCTCGAACGCTTTGGGTGACGACACAAAACTCTTCAAATTGCGCTAAGACTTTGTCGATATGCGGCAGGTTTTCGTAGGCGTTACCTAATTGTAGCGTAACATCGGTTTTCTCGACGCGTAAACGCCCATTAACGCGATGCATACTGAGCTCTGCCTGTGCCGAAAGCGCTCCCGGGTCGCCTTTAAACTTTCGTACGGCGAACATCAAACTGGCGGCCAGACAATTCGCGATGGATGCAGCAAGCAAATGCGAGGGGTTTGGGCCTTCGCCTTGGCCGAGTGGTTCCGGTTCATCGGTGATGATTTTGCCAAAGTCACCAAAGTCGATTTCAAATACATAGTTATCGAGCAGTTTCAGACCGAGGTGAACGGTTGTTTGCGCGTTATCACTAGAAGCCATTGGTTGATCTCAAGTTTTTATTTTATCGTCTTATATGAACAAGTCTTCATCTGCTTGGCAAGTATTTCAAGGCCAATGACCTAAACTTATAGGATTAACCTCAAGCCCTGTTGGGTTCATAGATATCGGATACAAGTGGATGTCGGATTTAAACCAGCTAATAAGCAATGCTCGCATCAATGAGGCGATTGCTCGCAACTTGTTTGAGATCGAAACGGAGATAATGAACATTACCCGTTGTTCTGATTTCTTTGAGCAGTTGCTCATCATGGTCCGCGAGAAATTTTCGATTGAGCATGCTTGGATTGCGGTTGCTGATATACCGGCCAATGCGCATTTAATAGAAAGTTTAGAGCAGATTGATACGAGTGAACCTATTTTCAGAAAAGTCGCGATGATCGATTTTCTGCAAATTACACAGAGTACAAAGCAGCCTTTGTTGAAGAATGAGCGAATGCCGCAATTTCGGGCGATGATTCCCAAATCGGTGTTGCCGCTTTTGCAGTCTATCGCGATTTTACCGCTTATTTTGGAGAAAAAGGTCGTGGGTGCGCTGGTGCTGGGTTCGCCAGACAAAGAGCGCTACTCGCCAGATAAAGACCATTTTTTCTTGCAGCAGTTGGCTGTAAAGGTGTCTTTATCGCTCATCGGTGTTTGGGCTAGAGAAAGGGTGAGCTTTTTGGCAACACGCGATCCGCTAACGCATCTCCGAAATCGTCGTGAGCTGGAAGAAAGCCTAGACCAAGAATTAAGTCGTCATCAGCGTCAGCGCGAGCACTTGGCATTGATGTTTATTGATTGTGATGATTTCAAGTTGGTGAACGACACATACGGACACGAAATGGGCGATGTTTATTTGAAGCATGTCGCGCATTTGCTAATGGAAATGACCCGCAAGAGCGACCTTGTGTTTCGTTTTGCGGGAGATGAATTTGTGATTCTTCTGCCCAATCAAAAGCAGGAAGGGGCCGAGATTATTGCTGGCAGGATCAAGGAGCAGCTTGAAGCTGTTCCGCTGCGCGCCGATGGTCAAGATGTGCCAGTTAAAATTAGTTATGGTGTTGTTTCTACCGAAGCGATTCGCAGCTTCGACTCGAAAGCGCTGTTGAAAGCGTCAGATCAAAAGCTCTATGAGATGAAAGCACTAAAACCAAAAACAAAGCGCGCTGCTCATGAGCAGTCTGCTTAATTCGGTTATGGATTCACGCATTAACAATTGCGCGATTGCCGATATTGAATGGGAGTTTGTTTCGTCCAACGCTTAAAACTGCGAAAAAAACAGCGCTCATCTTGATAGCCCAGGTTGTGCGCGATCTCAGTGGTTGAAAGCTGTGTTTGCGTAAGAAAGTTCATAGCACGCTCTTCTCTGGCGGCATCTACGAGTGCTCGATAACTTACGCTGTCGCGCGCTAAATGCCTTTGTAAGTTTCGCTCTGACATAGAAAACTCCTGTGCGATCAGTTCTTTGCTCGCGATACCCAGCTGTAAGTGTGCGCGAATTGAGCGCAAGACCTGTTCACTAAAAGACTCACCTTCGAGATGTAAACGCGAAAGCTCGGTTCGTGCTTTGCCTTCCAGAGCCTGACCATCCATGCCCAGATTCTTGGAATTGTGTTTGCTGCGTAGGGGCAATTCTAAGTGCTTGTTGTTCAGCTCAATGCTATTGCGAGTTTGTCCAAACAAAACAGGGCATTCAAAGACTCGTTGGTATTGTGCGAGTACGTCGGCATTCGGAGCATTGCGTTGTAAATACACCTTTCGAGCTCGAGTTCGGCTAGTGGTTAGCCATCGCGCATACAGTGTCCAGCTTGCGAGCACATTATCAATCATATGGGGGACAACCTCGGGGCTCGTGTAGTTGCATTGCCATGTGAGCGAAATCGCGTCGCTTGAACGCTCTATCTGTGTTGTTCCCATATCGCCAACAAGGCGCTCAAACAGGGGAATGCGTTCAATGGCGTCGCCGATGGTTTTGCTGCTCTCTGCGATCGTGCCTAACAAGCTGTATGAATGGGTTTGAACGTACAATGCGCTGCTTAACCCCAGGCTAGGGTCGTTGGCTATTTCTATGAGGCCTTCGAGAAAAGTCTGGAATTGCTCCCCCGTGATACGGCCCTCATCGGATTGTTGAATGTTTTGGACTAGCCCAAGTTTCTGCAGGAGAAACCTTGTCTCAAGCTTTTTTGCTTCTGCATAGCGGAGGTACTGTTTTAGTGCTGCGATGGAGGCAAAACCTAAGTGCTTCAAAGGACTCTCGCAAATAATGTTGGTTGTCCGAAAATGTCAGTGCTATTTTAGCGTAAGAATTTATGATGCGAACATCATGATTGAAACTAATTGTAGATAGGTGAACAAAATGCGACGTTGGAACGGCTGGGGTGATGAAGAAAACAAGATGGATTTGCCTGAAACAGGAGATGCGTTTTTAGCTGAGCATGTCGGTCAGGCGAGCCCTTTACCCGATGCAAGTTTAGAGTCTGTTTTGGCGCAAGTGCCCGAATCACGCTTGCCTGAACATTCACTTATCTCAAAAGACCCGGAAGTCCGTTTGCGACATGCGCGAGGGCAAAGCCTACCGGACTGGCTCGCGATGCGCAGTGGTCAGTTTGAATGTTTTCCTGACGGTGTGGCGTTTCCCGAAACGAAAGACGAAGTGGCAGAGCTGGTGCGTTTTGCCTACGACAACGACATTGTATTGATTCCTTATGGTGGCGGCACGAGTGTCGCGGGGCATATCAACCCGTTTACGTCTGACAAGCCGATCCTGACGCTTGCGCTTACTCGGATGTGTCGTCTGCTTGATATTGACGACGCCAGCTTAATCGCCAATTTTGGCGCTGGCACGCCGGGGCCTCTTGTTGAATCGCAATTGCGTGCCAAGGGTTATACCCTCGGGCACTACCCGCAGAGCTTCGAGCTTTCTACCGTTGGAGGTTGGGTGGCAAGTCGTTCCAGTGGCCAGCAGTCTTTGCGGTATGGACGCATTGAGCAGATGTTTGCCGGCGGTAGTATTGAGACACCGAAAGGGCGTTTGGATATCCCGACGATTCCTGCATCGTCAGCCGGTCCCGATGTGCGCGAGATGATTCTCGGTTCGGAAGGTCGAATGGGCGTGATTAGCGAGGTCAAAGTGCGAGTGACACCTTTACCTACGCAAGAAGACTTTTATGTCTTGTTCTTTCCATCTTGGGAGCAGGCAAAGGCCGCTGCCAGGCATCTTGTGCAATCTAAAGTTCAGTTATCCATGCTTCGTCTGAGCAATGCTATTGAAACGACCACTCAATTGGCGCTTGCTGGTCATCCTGGTCAAATTACCTTGCTTGAAAAATATCTAGCGTGGCGCGGTGCCGGCGAGGGTAAATGCATGATGACGCTTGGTATCACAGGTTTGCCTGATCAGTGCCGCTCGGCTCACCGCTTGATGAAACGCCTTACTCGACCTTTGGGTGGCGTTTATACGGGCAACTTTCTTGGAAAGAAATGGGCACAAAAGCGCTTTACCATGCCTTATCTCAGAGAAGCGTTGTGGGAGAAGGGATACGTTGTCGATACGCTCGAAACGTCGACAGACTGGAGCAACGTAAATCATCTACTGAATACCATGGAAGACAATTTACGGACAGGCCTGGCCGACAAAGGCGAGAAAGTGCACGTGTTTACCCACCTATCGCATTTCTATTCACAAGGCTCCAGCATTTATACCACCTACGTCTTTCGTGCTGCGGACAGTTACGAAGAGACGCTGGCACGTTGGCATAAACTGAAAACGACCACCTCCGAGTTGATTGTGAACAATGGCGGTACCATTAGTCATCAGCATGGCGTGGGTAAAGACCATGCGCCTTACCTCCCGACTGAAAAAGGTGCGCTTGCGATGAGCATGATCGAGCGCTTGTGTTCGCACATGGACGAAAAAGGTCTGCTGAATCCAGGTACCTTGTTAGTCGATGTGAAGCAGCAAGCGCAGTCGCCGCAAACGAAGTCCAAGGCCTAGCATGATTGCTGCGAACTGGACGCCCGGATGGCGCGCTGAACAGATCAGGGCGCTAAAGGCGGGTGATACTGAATTTGACCTGATCGTGATTGGCGGCGGTATCACTGGAGCTGGTGTATATCGTGAAGCCTGTGCAAGAGGATTGACCGTTCTATTGGTTGATCAGAAAGACTTTGCTTGGGGTACATCTTCCCGGTCTTCAAAAATGGTGCATGGCGGTTTGCGCTATCTTGGCAAAGGTCAGTTTGGGCTCGCCAAGGATTCTGTTACCGAACGCCAGAACCTAATGGAACAGCTGCAAGGTCTTGTTGATCCTTTGCCCTTTTTGATGGGGCATTACAAAGGCGGGTTTCCCGGCCCTTGGGTGTTCGATAAGTTATTGGCGATTTACGATTTTTTTGCGGGTAAAAAGTACCGCAAGTTTATAGAAAGCCATGTTCAGGATTATTGGGCGCCCGGAGTGCGGAGCGAAGACTTGCTTGGGGTAACCCACTTTATGGATGCCGTTACCGACGACGCACGGCTCGTTATGCGTGTGTTGGACGATGGCAACCGCCTCGGCGGAACGGCGCTAAATTATCTTAAGGCCACAGATCTGCTTCGTGATGCATCTGGCGTAACAAGTGGTGTGTGTTTGCAAGATGATAGTTCGGGGGACACTTTTCATGTGCGCTCGAGGGCTGTAGTGAATGCTTCTGGTGCATGGACGGATGAGCTTCGTCAGAAGTTGGGACATAAAAAACACATCCGTCCTTTGCGGGGTAGCCACTTGGTTGTGCCGTTCTGGCGCTTGCCGGTTTCTTTTTCAGTGAGTTTTTTCCACCCTGAAGATAAACGGCCAGTGTTTGTTTTTCCGTGGGAGGGACAAACGGTGATTGGCACGACAGATCTTGATCATAAGCCTGAGTTGAATCAGGAAGCGCATATTCATGCCGATGAGCTAAGGTATTTGCTGGATGCAGCCAATTACCAGTTTTCAAAAGCAGAACTGACGGCGTCAGATGTGACTGCTTCTTGGTCAGGGGTTCGACCGGTGGTGGTGGATGGCTATGACAGTTCGTGCGATGACAGTGATCCTGAACAAGCGACGCCTTCCGATGAAAAACGAGAACACATGATTTGGGATGACCAGGGCTGCGTCAGTATTGCTGGCGGAAAGCTGACGACGTTTCGTTTACTTGCGCTAGAGGTGCTGCGAGCGGCTCAGCCTTATTTATCGGATAAGCTTAGTCAGCGAGATTTGACCGAGACAAGCGATTTCGAGCCGCAAACGTTGCCAGACTCGCTGCGCTTGAGTGCGTCGGTGCAGCGGCGGTTAATCGGGCGATACGGGGCACGTGTGCATGCTCTTTTGAAGAGTGCAGAACAGAGCGATCTGAGGCACCTTGGCACTAGCGAAACGTTGTTGCAGGAGTTGCGTTGGGCTTGTCGCAATGAGTGCGTTACGCATTTGGACGATTTGTTGTTGCGTCGGGTTCGTATCGGGATGCTGCAACCGAACGGTGCACGTGCTCTGATTCAGCCGCTTGCTGAGCTTCTGCGAAGGGAGTTGGGTTGGTCTTCCGAGCGCTGGCAAGACGAGTGGCAGCGTTATATGGGTATTGTTCAGCGTTACTATAGTGTGCCGCTCGCTTCGTCCTCGGGGGGGGCGCCATGACTGAACAGACGCTTCTGGCGATTGATAACGGAACGCAATCGGTACGAGCCTTGCTCTTCGACAAGTCGGGTAACTTGCTTGCCAAGGGCAAGCGTGAGATTGAACCCTATTTTTCCGAGCACCCGGGTTGGGCCGAGCAGCAACCCAAGGTGTATTGGGATGCCATGGTCGACGCTTGTGCGCAGCTATGGGATGACATGGATCAGCAAGGTCTCGCACGCGCGAGCATTGCGGGAGTCTCTGTGACGACTCAGCGCGGCACGATGGTTAATGTCGATCAATCGGGCGAGCCTTTGCGTCCAGCCATTACGTGGCTTGATCAGCGCAATTCTGAGCCTTTAGGGCATCTTCCCAAGGCTTATGAATTATTGTTTCGAGCTGCCGGTGCGCGAGATTTAGTAGAGCGCTACCAGCAACGAGCTCAGTATCTTTGGATTGCGTCTCGGCAACCGGATGTTTGGGAAAGGACATATAAATACCTTAATATTTCAGGTTTTTTAAACTTTCGTTTGTGTGGCGAATACGTCGATTCTGTCGCTTCACAAGTGGCTTATCTGCCTTTTGATTACAAAGCATTGAAGTGGGCGCCCGAGCGTGACTGGAGATATAAACTCCTTCCGGGATTTAGTACCAAGATGTTTCCAAAGCTTTATCGTCCAGCAACCAAAATGGGCGAGATTACAGAGGAGGCGTCTCGGCTGACGGGTATTCCCTCTGGTTTGCCTTTGATGGCTTCTGCTTCTGATAAGTCGTGCGAGATTCTAGGTTCTGGCGGGCATACGAACGATGTCGCGTGTATGAGTTACGGTACAACGGCGACGATCAATACCACAAGCAAACGGTATGTTGAGCCCATGCGATTTATGCCCGCTTATCCGTCTGCAATTCCTGATCACTATTGCTCGGAAATTATGATCTTTCGTGGTTTTTGGATGGTTAGCTGGTTTAAGCAAGAGTTTGGTTTGCGAGAGCAGCGTATCGCCGAAGCAGAGAATGTCAGCCCTGAAAGTTTGTTTGATGAGCTTGTTAATACGGTTCCGCCCGGTTCTATGGGCTTGATGCTACAGCCTTATTGGACGCCTGGGGTGAGAGATCCAGGCCCTGAGGCGAAGGGCGGAATTATTGGCTTTGGTGATGTGCATACTCGTGCGCATGTCTATCGCGCCATTCTCGAAGGTCTTGCTTACGGCTTGCGAGACGGGCTTGAACGGCTTCAACAACGCAATAAGCAGCAAGTGCATCTTCTGCGCGTATCGGGAGGAGGGTCTCAAAGTGACGCTGCTTTGCAGCTCACGGCAGATATTTTTGGTTTGCCCGTTGAACGGCCTCATACCTATGAAACCTCCGGCTTGGGTGCGGCGATGGACACAGCGGTTGCACTTGGGTGGTATCCAGACTGTGAAGCGGCGATTAAGAGTATGACGCGTGTTGGTAAAAGGTTTGAGCCAGATCAGCAGGTACACAAAGTGTACGACCGATTATACAAAGAGGTGTATTTGAAGATGTACAAACAGTTGCAGCCTTTGTACCGGTCTATTCAAGATATCACTGGTTATCCCGAGAAGTAGCTTGGATAAAATTGATGCATCAAAAACGAAAAAACGCTCCAGTCGATGTTGCGTCGAGCGTGGAGCGTTCTTAAATAATTGAGGATCAAATAACTCGAAAAAGAGCGAAGCGTCTCGCGAGACGCTTCGCTGAATCGGGATACTTCATTTAATCCACAATTGAATTTTAATGCTCCGAAACTCTATAGAGTAGAGGCTTTCGGTAAGCAGTTTCGTAGCAATGTTACCGTTTTGTTTCAGTCTGTTTCGTACTGCTCTATTGCTGATCAGTGATAGGCAAGTCGCGTTATAGTGCATGCCCAGCCCGTGCTTATGCTGTCTGTTCCCAAGGTGATACCGCAATGGCTTGTCGTGTTTCACAATTCTGAATTTGGGCATGATTGAACTGGATTAGTTGCTCCAACTCTGCTGTTTTCGCTCCGGAATCAATAAAGCAAATCGCGCATGCGACAGAGACAGAAATAAAGCCTGCCGATGTTTTAAAGGCTTGTTTGTCTAGCCCTTGGTGAATCCTGCGATAAGTCGATAGGTTGCAATCGTTGCTATCCTTAAAATGCGCGATGATGGCAAACTCGTCACGTGTAAGGCGGCATACCTCATCAAGAGGGCGCACTAGGCTCTTAATCTTTTTCGCCACTTGAGTGCCGAGCTCATTACAGACGACATTTCGGTATTCGCTAGCAATCTGATCCCAGTTTTGGATCTGAAGCGTCATATAGCTGGTCGCGCCACCTCTTGCATCGGCATGCTTTTGTACTCTTGTGACTGCATCGCAAGCATGAGCGGTGTTGCCTAAACCGGTTGCTTCATCACGACCCTTCAATGCAAGCAGTTTGTTGACTTCTTGTTGCATCGTCGCATTGCGTTTTTGAGCGTGATTAAGGGCTGCGCTCGTGCGAAGGCCAGCTTTAACCCGAGGGATAAGTTGTTGATTTAGCTCTGACTTCAGGATGAAATCATCCATGCCATTTTCCAGAGCATGATTTAGAGAATCATTCCCGTCTTTAGCCGTAATCAATAAGCAGTACGTAAAATGATGGTCAGAGTCAATTTCGCGGACATTTTGGCAAAGTTCAATGCCGTCCATGTCGGGCATAAGCCAGTCGGCGATGAGTAGATCGCAAGCGCGATTTTTCAGCAGCTCAATGGCATCGCGTGAGTGATTAGCAGTGCGTACATCTTTGAAGCCTGCGTTTGTGAGCCGCTTGGCAACCAGCGCGGCACTAAACTTCGCATCATCAACGATAAGAATCGATTGTTCGGACATTCTAGCGTTCCTTTATTGTCTGCTACACAGTGCGACAAACCGATTGACATTCCCCGCAATCCGCATCTTGTGTAGACTTGTTAAATCCCTAAGTTTTTCTAATTGTTCTTCAGATTATAACGGAGTTTAACATGCCATCTTTCGATACGGTCTCAGAAGTCGATATGCATGAGGTCACAAATGCTATTGATCAAGCAAAACGTGAACTGGGTAATCGCTGGGATTTTAAAAATGTTGATGCTGACATCGTGCTCGAAAACGGACGACTAACGTTTTCTGCTGAACAGGATTTTCAACTTGAGCAGTTGATCGAGATTACACAAATGGCGCTTTCAAAGCGCAAAGTCGATGCTCGGGCGATGGTGGAAGCCGGCGACAGTAAAGCGGGTAAGTTGGTAAAGAGAACGTTTGAACTCAAACAGGGCATCGATTCTTTGACTGCCAAGAAGATGGTTAAGATGGTCAAGGAATCCAAAATAAAGGTTCAGGCGGCCATTCAAGGCGAAAAAGTACGAATTACAGGTAAGAAGAGGGATGACTTACAGCAGGTCATGACGCTGTTTCGAGAATCTGATCTCGACATGCCTCTTCAGTACAACAATTTTAGAGATTAGTGTGGTTAGTTCAGTTGTTTCGACAGGCTAGCTTTTTTGTCGCTTAAGAGAGGGATCTCACCCTCTCTATTATTAGAAGAATAAAACTATGCTGCATGCGCACTCGGATTGGCGGCAATCACTGCAGTCCTTCAAGCACCCCAGAGTTCTGTCGATGCTGTTTTTCGGCTTTTCTGCTGGTGTACCGCTACTACTTATTTTCTCCTCTTTATCTTTGTGGCTGAGGGAGGCTGGCGTTGAACGTTCGACAGTGACGTACTTCAGCTGGGCTGCGCTAGCGTACTCATTTAAGTTTTTGTGGGCCCCCTTGATTGATCGCCTCCCATTGCCGTTGTTGACGAGAGTGCTGGGACGAAGGAGGGCATGGCTGTTAGTGTCGCAAGTGGCTGTGATGTTGGCGATTGCGTTGATTGCCATGATTAATCCAGTTGAGGAGAACGCACTGAACGTAATGGCGCTTGCTGTTGTGCTCCTGGGATTCTCGTCTGCAACGCAAGATATTGTCATTGATGCCTATCGCATAGAGTCTGTTGGGGTCGATTTACAAGCATTGATGTCGTCGACGTATATCGCAGGCTATCGAATAGGTATGCTCGTTTCTGGTGCGGGCGCGCTGGTTTTGGCGAGTCACTTTGGATCTGCGCCAGACGCATATTCTTACGAAGCCTGGCGTTTAACCTATTTCGCTATGTCATTGGTAATGCTCGTCGGGCTGTTGACCACATTGCTTGTATCCGAACCTACATCTTCGGTTAGTTTGCATCAATACTCTTCCGGTCAATATCTGCGCTTTCTTTGTTTGTTCGTGCTGAGTGTCGCTTTGTTTGTACTTTTGTATGCAGTTGGGTCAGAAGCGGCACAAGACTTCAAAACAGAATTAACGTTTAGGCTCGACAATGCGCCTCTCGCTAACTTTCTTATTGAGGCGGCGCGTTTGCTGGGCGGACTCGTAACGGTTGCCTTGTTCATTCGATTAGTTTCGTTTACGCCGCTCTACGAAAAACAGTTGATTCACGATTCTTATGTTGAGCCTGTACAGGAGTTCTTTCAGCGTTACGGTGTTCGTCTTGCACTGTTGTTGTTGGTTTTTGTGGGCTTCTATCGCATTTCGGATATCGTCTTGGGAGTTATTTCAAACGTCTTTTTTCAGGATATGGGGTTTACTAAGACGGAAATAGCCAGTGTGGTAAAAACGTTTGGTTTGTTTATGACGATCGCGGGTGGCTTCTTGGGTGGGGTTTTGTCTGTTCGGTATGGTGTTATTCGTATGCTTTATGCCGGAGCGATATTGACGGTGCTAACGAATCTTTTGTTTATGCTGCTTGCTCAGGCAGGGCACAATATCGAACTGTTGTATCTTGTGATCTCGGCCGATAACTTGACGGCGGGTCTTGCAAGCGCTGCATTCATAGCGTTTTTGTCGAGCTTGACTAATGTGTCGTTTACGGCGGTTCAGTATGCCGTGTTTAGTTCGTTGATGACCTTGCTACCAAAAGTCATTGGTGGATACTCAGGAAGCATGGTTGATAATCTCGGTTACTCGAACTTCTTTTTGATCGCGAGTTGCATGGGGCTGCCGGTACTATTACTTATATACGGTATACAGCGCCACGCTGAGTTTAGAGGAGCTTAGAGCTTATTCTTTAGGCAGCGTTGAGCGATTTTCCTCAATGCAAGGTAAGGTGTAGGTAGTGCTTCGAACGGCGCAGGCGCTGCGGTGATGAGCTTGTTGTTTGATGACAAACCGAATATCGCATCGTTCGCTGCTGCACCTTGGTTGATTTTAGCGACGTGGCACAGCTGCTGAGTAAAGCTTAGATGTAGCATAAGCTCTCCTTGATCAAGCTTAGAAAATCTTTGTCAGCGATTGGGCGACAATAGTGATAGCCCTGTACTAAATCGCAATTCATGTTCTGCAAAAGTACCGCCATTTCATGGTTTTCAACGCCTTCTGCGACTACCTCGATACCCAAAGCATGAACCATATCGATAATGCCTTTTACGAGTGTTCGGTCTTCTGCAGATTCGGGGATTTCATCGATGAAACTCTTGTCGATCTTCAATACTTCTATGGGTAGCTTGCGCAGGTAGCTAAGCGAAGAATAACCTGTGCCAAAATCATCGATTGCCGTGCGTATACCGAGGCGCTTGAGTTCATTGAGCGTCGAGACCGCAAGCTCAATATCATCCATGATGGCCGTTTCAGTTACTTCGAGCTCAAGCATAGATGGCAGTGTCTTCACTTCTCTAAGGACTTCGGCGACATGCTCTTGTAGCAGTCCACGTTGAAAGTGTTTGGCCGAAATATTTAATGCTAGGACAAAGTCGCTATCCAGATGGGGCATCCACTCTTTTAGATATTCGCAGCACTTGCGAATAACCCATTGAGTTATAGGAATGATTTGACTACTTTCTTCTGCGATGGGAATGAACTCCATCGGACTGCGGAAGCTTCCGTCGTTCATTCGCCACCGAATGAGCGCTTCTGCGCCTTTTATCGTACCTGACTCTAGGCAAATTTTTGGTTGGAAGAATAGCTCAAACTGATCTTGTTCCAGTGCTTGATTTATCTCGTTGCGGATTCGCAAGCGGTGTTCGCACTGGGAGGATGACGAAGCATCGTAAAGCTGATAAATGTTCGATCCTTGTTTTTTCGCCTGGGTCATTGCGAGATTCGCATAGGTGATAAGGCGGTCTGGATCTTCTCCATGGTCTTGCATGCTGGCGATGCCAATGCTCACGCTCATGTAAATATCTTGCTTTCCAATATGGTAGGGGGCGCTGAAGCAGCTCAAAATTCGCTCAGAATATGTATGTGCCTCGTGCAAACCATGCTGGCGCGTTAAGATTGCAACAAACTCATCCCCGCCGTGGCGGGTCAACGTAGCGTTTCGCGGCAGTTTACTTTCCATTCTGCGAGCAACTTCAATGAGGAGAGAGTCTCCAACGCTATGGCCAAGCGAGTCATTCACATCTTTGAATCCGTCGAGATCGATGAACATGACGATGACATCGTTTCGGGATTGTCGCGATTCTTCAACAGACTTACGTAGTCTAGCCAAAAGAGACCTGCGGTTTGGCAGGCCGGTTAGGAAGTCATGAAATGTGCGATGCTCCGCTTCTTTTTCCTTTAACTTTAAGGCACTGACGTCTCTAAAACTCCATACTTGGCCGACGATTTCATTGTCGTGCCAATGCGCCTTGGAATGCGCCTCAATCCAACGGCCATCTTTCGTAGTTATTTCAATGTTGATGCTGTGCTCTGGTTCTTCTGTCGACTTGCGCAGCGCGACGCCGAATCGAGTGTTTTCGTTTACAACGGTTTCTGTATGTTCGATAAAATCGTTAACGTGCGCCAAGCCCGCATTGAATGTGTTCATGCGGAACATTTTATTGAAATTTGGATTAGTGAGTCGTATTGAGCCGTTGGTGTCGATTAAAAACAGCCCGTCATACGTTGAGCTTAAGCTAGTTTGTAATAGGGAGTAGGATTCTTGCAGCGCTGTTTTGGTGGTTTGCAGCTCACGAATTTGTGCTGCGAGCTCTGCATTTCGTTGCTCCAACTCAGCTTGATTATCGCGGATTGTTGCCTCTAGCTCTCGCTTGTCTGCATCCGATCGATCAAAAGCCTCACTTACGGCCTCTATTAAAGGTGTTAACTTGGTGTTTCGCTCATCTAGGTGCTGCTTTATCTGTGAACGTATAAGACTTTGATGAGTCATATTGAGATCCCGAGTACCCGTTTTGTAAGTGTTCTAATTTTGCATGTTTTGCTTGCAACAGGCGTTAAATGCTTTTGGCTCTGTGGCCTACTGCGCTGCGAGCAATGCTCTATCACCACCGGTAGGCGGTTTAATGCATCACGCAAAATTGATCGTTATATACTTACTGTAGCTAAGATTCTCGCTCGGATTGTAAAGAAACGTACACTGCGTGTTTGGTCACAAAAAACACGCGGTTTAATCAGTATGTCGACGCTGCTATTAAGGCCAAAGTTTTTTACTAAGGTGTGATTTGCCAATCAACGCGGGATGCCCTTCGGCCATTAACGCGTTTTTTTGACTCAAGTAATGCTCTGAGCTTTCTGGGAAGGAGATTTTGCCTTGTGCATTGATTACCCGAAACCAAGGGATGCTTGAATCGCTCGGAAGCTGTTTTAGAATCTGACCAACCAGTCGAGCATTGCCAGAGTACCCCGCCGCCTGCGCAATGTGTCCATATGTACTGAGCCTGCCTTTTGGTATGGCAGCGATTGTTGCGAGAATCGCTTCTGTTCTGGTTGAACTGTTATCCATCATGAAGTCTTGAAAATCTAAGTCTTCGCCCCAATTTAAACCCTAAAGCCAATTAGTAAAAGGTGTGCTTGTGCGCGTTTTGTTTGTTCTTTTTATTGTAATGCCGATTCTCGAGATGCTGATCCTGATAAAAGTGGGCTCTCTAATCGGCGCTTGGTATACCGTAGCTCTAGTTTTATTAACGGCGATCATT
>NZ_LWFU01000324.1:0-7706 GCF_001635135.1 Oleiphilus sp. HI0080 | reverse complement strand
TAAATAAGACCCAGTGATTGAGCCAGCAACCCCAAGTAAGAAGGCAAACAAACTTGAAAGACTTAAAGCCGATATTGGATGGCGCTTAACCTTATCTAGAATACGAAAGTAAAGGTCTTTTCGGATTTTTTTAATATCCTTTTCAGCTGACTCTATGTCGTCATTTGAAACTCGATCTCGCCTAAGTTTTTCTTTGCACTCGCTACAAATTATTGGATTGTGACATGAAGCAACCAGGTCTGATTTAATCCCGTTCATGTCAAAAATACACCCACGTGTTTCATCATGGGTAAAATCTGTCATTTCATGAAATTCAGGGATCTTATGATTGTTTCTTTTATATGCAAAAGTGTAGGCATTGAGGAGGCGATAAATGACATTTTCCAAAGGAATATTAGCACTCTGCAATATTTCTTTGATTTCGTAAAACGTGAAAATCACTTGGTTGCCACCTAATCTACGGGAGTACCAATTGTCTTCCAATGGAACGTTAACAATTGCAATCATGAAGTCTGCGCCATTTAGTTTGGGCATTTGTTCTCTAACAAGATGATCAGAAAATTCCCAGTCAAAACCATCTGAATTACATCGCAACTCATGATTATCAATTTTTTCAATTACTTCAAATAATGAAGAAGAGAAATTTTTGATCTTCTTCGGATCAAACCCCAACGGCAAATGACCGATAGATACTAACTTAATCTTAACTTTGCTCATAAAGTCCCTTTAGAGATATAACGCCGCCTTCATGGGTTTATCCCATGTAAGGCTTTGTTATGGTTTCAATATCCTTCTGAAAACTTATGGCCATCTTCAATAACTTTTTTTGCAAACGCCTCTGCCTTTTTTGTTGCTATAGCTATTTGATCTGAAGATAAAACTTCATCCAAGTTCTTTGTTGTTGCCTGCATATTAAAGGTAGATTGACTATTATTCTCGAGTATATAACACCACATATAAAGATTTTCATTGTCATCAGTTTCAGAGACCATATTTACAATATTGGCTATCGCATCTAATCTTCCAAAACGTGCTGCCTTACTTAGATAGTTATATCTCTGCTCTCTAGTCAGATCTTCTACTACTTCAGCAAGCCCAGAATAAGCTCCATCATTACCTAGCTTAATTGACTCATCAAACAAATCTTTCGCATCTTCGTATGCTTCATCACCAAACTCACTAATTACAAACCAAGCTTCTGATTCTAGATCGGTCGCTTTAACATCTAATTCAATCATCAATATCTCCCTGAATGATTAATTTTCACCATAACGCCGCCAGCAGCGGCCGAGTGAAACGAGGTCCAGCCCCAACTTGTTGGGGCGTTGCTGGCTGGCCTTGTTATATTTATTTAGTTTGAACATTTACTGCAGACTAACAGCCCAGAATTTGAGTGCAGAACTTATGATTATGCCAATAGTAATTATTGAATAAAAAGCAGCTTTGTTTGCTTTGTAGCGATGCATTAACCAAAACCATAAATACGCATACAGGAAATCAAATATGAAATCTGCAGTAATAGTTACAAAAGAAGAAGCAGAAATTGAGCCCGAAAATAACGTATAAACAATGCTAATTACCGCGTATACAGACGCGTATATAAATGCTGTTTTTCTGGGTTTATCGTTTTCTAATAAGTGGTTTACACAATAGATAAAAATCAGAAATTTTAGGAGTAAAGGTAGTAGTTCCAATTAGATCCTTCCTTGAAAATATAACGCCGCCAGCAGCGGCCGAGTGAAACGAGGTCCAGCGACCGCAGAAAGTGATGCTGGCTGGCCTTGTTATAGGGCATTCGGTTGTGACTCATCACTGAGGATACTGAAGCCCATATAGGCCAAAAAGATACCGCTTATTGGCCATGCACCGAAAGCATAAAGATAGAATAAAGGTGTTGGATAAATAACGAATGCCGTGCCTGCAACTAGTGGTAATGACCAAGCCAGAGAATACAAAGCGCTCTTTTTAATAGTTGTATGCTCAATACCTTCAATATGCTCCTCGGCTTGTATGATTAATATAAAGCGATCATGCGAAACAAAAGGAAGTGCCAACACTTTAAGTAGGAGTCGAGCAAAATTACCAAAGCCACGACGATTAAGCTCTGTTGAAGCAGCCTCTTGGTTAATGCCCCAGTATCTCCATAGTATGAGATACATGGTTGGTATTTGATCTATAGACATTTTAAGACCTATAACATTTGAATATACGTCTCGCGACGCACGTCTTACGACGGTATATTTTTTTGATTGTTGTTCCTTACTTACTTGGTAGGTCCAACCATCGTTGAGCTTTCCATCCTAAGTTTAAAAGTGTCGTTTTGGAAGTGCGTCTCGCGACGTATATCCCATTTTTCAATATCTCGGTAAAAAGCTGACTAAGTCATTTAAATCAGCCACTTATGAGCGCAGGGATTCTCTTCTGGTTTATACGCGTCTTGCGACGTATATCCTCAACGATCTTGACATAATTCTCTCTTGTTTTTACTGTATATAAAAACAGTCTAGGAGCTTGTCATGGATGACGTCCGCAAACCTATTTCGTTCAATTCGCCGCGTCTTTTAGATCAGTTCAGATTATTCATTCGCGCCAAGCATATGGCTTACGCTACCGAGAAAACTTACTGTTCATGGGTTGTAGATTTCATTCGTTTTCACGATCGAAAACACCCTAATGAGATGGGAGCACTGGAAGTCGATGCGTACTTAAGTCATCTCGTCCTGAGAAGGTCTGTATCCATTAACACACAAAAAACTGCTCTGAATGCATTGGTGTTCCTATATAAGCAGTTTCTGCGCATCGATCTTGGTGAGCTGAACTTTGATTACAGCAGGAAGATGCAAACAATTCCTACAGTATTTAGTCATGATGAAGCATGCTCCGTAATCTCTCAGTTAAAAGGCGTTCACTATCTGGCGGCTTCGCTTATGTACGGTTCGGGTTTGCGCGTTATGGAGTCGGTTCGATTACGCGTGCAAGACATCGACTTCTCTAACACCTGCTTGATCATTAGGGAGAGTAAAGGCATGAAGTGGCGGCGCACACTGCTACCCAAAAGTCTGGTGAAACCTCTTCGAAGCCAGATTGAGTTCGCTCTTGCGCTTCACAAACAAGATTTGGAACGTGGTTTTGGTGAGGTGTATTTGCCGGATGCACTCAACCGAAAATACCCGAATGCAGCTCGAGAACCAAAATGGCAATATGTTTTTCCCGCACAACATTTATCCATCGATCCTCGATCGAGCATTGAACGTCGACACCACATAGGTGAACAGCAAATCCAGCGTGCTGTTGCCAAAGCCATTCGTGCAGCACATATCTATAAAAAGGCCGGTTGCCATACTTTTCGGCATAGTTTTGCGACCAATCTGTTGCGAAACGGAACGGATATTCGCGCTATTCAAGAGATGCTAGGGCATAGCAATATCGCAACGACGCAGATCTATACGCATGTTGTGGGTATTCAGGAGCGTGGCGTGGTGAGCCCAATGGATCAGTAGTTGTGTTCGTGGCGCTTGGTTTACGCGCCAAAGAGCGCTTGACTATACAGCACACGTTGATTCGGTGATCGATGTTTCTGTTTTGCTGTTGCGTCAATCGTTTTGATTCTTGGCAGGAGGCCTTGGCCATTGGCTAACTGAATAGCTAAGCCGGGCCGAGCGTTTAATTCCATTAGAAGTGGCCCCAGTTTTTCGTCCAAGACGAGATCTACGCCTAGGTAACCCAGGCCTGTCATTTCATAACAGCGTGCAGAAAGGCTGAGCAATTCGTTCCAATGCGGAATATTTAGCGCCGTTAAGTCTTTTCCTGTGTCTGGGTGAAAGGTAATCGGGTTGTCACGCATCACTGCACGCAAGGTTGTGCCGTTTTGAATATTCAGGCCGACACCTACGGCTCCTTGGTGAAGATTGGCTTTGCCATGAGAGGCATGCGTTGATAGGCGAGTCATCGCCATGACTGGGTAGCCTTGATAAACAATGACCCGGATGTCCGGCACACCTTCAAAACTCATGCCTTCAAAACAAGGCGCAAAATGCACGAGCGCTTCAACGATGGCGACATCATTTCTGCCGCCCAAGCTATATAGTCCACTCAAAATATTGGAGATGTGACGACGAATGCCACTGATGTCGATCTTCGAGCCGTCGGTACGAAGAAAGTCATCGCCCTCTCGGCCAACAATGACCAGTATCCCCTTACCACCGCTTCCTTGAGCCGGCTTGATGACAAAACCGTCCAGGCGTTCGAGTGTTGCACTCAGTTTGCGCAGCTCGTATTGCGCATTAAAAACAGCGAGTAGTTCCGGCGTGGCAATGCCTGTTTTCAAACACAGTTCTTTGGTTCTAAGTTTGTTGTCGACGAGAGGGTACAAGTGACGCGGGTTGTTTGCGGCAATCAACTGAATGTTCCGCCGGTTCATGCCAATAACGCCTAAGCGCTTTAGTTGGCGAGGGTTAGCGAAGCCGAACACGACTAGTGATGTTCCAATATTGATTTAAAACGGCGTAAATCGCTTAACCGGTAGCCGTTGTAATTGCCAATGGTCAAAATCGCAGCGAGCACTAACAGCAAACTTTCGGGGTAAAGGAATACGAAGTCCTCAACATATCGGTTGCTCATTAATAGATAGCTTAGGATTGCGGTGAATAAACTGCCGAATCCTTGAATGGCAACTTCTCGCGGCCCTTCCTCTTCCCATAAAATGGATAATCGCTCGACCGTCCAAGCGGTAATAATCATTGGGAAGAAGGTGACTTTAAGCCCCCAAGGAATGCCCAGTTTATGGCTGGCGATACCGATGGCGGCAAAGATGATGATGACGAACACCAATACAGAGGCAATACGCGGTACGAGCAATAGGTTTAGTCGGCTTAACCAAGAGCGCAGCAAGAGCCCAATACTAATCACGAGGATAAAGAGCGTTAGGCCCTCAATAAGCTCGGTTTGCAAAAACACCAATGCAATTAGCACTGGCATAAACGTACCGGAGGTGCGAATACCCACCAGATTACGCAAAATAACGACCACGAGCGCACCAAGAGGGATGATGAGTAGCAGTTTAAAGGTGCTTTGCTCGGAAATAGGTAGTGAATAAATGGAGAAGTCGATAAACAAGCTTTTTGACGCGCCTTGGTCCTCCACAGAGGCGTTAAGCGCGTTGCGGTATTCTCGCAGCATCGAAAACCGAAGCTCTGCATTGCGGCCTCCATAAATTTCAATGAGCGGCTCGTTACCCTCTTGAAACAACATCAGCCGATTTGGCTCTACAACATACTCTTCTTGCGCATCAATGGTGAGCCACGCGCCATCTTCATGTACAAGCAAAAACTGCTGAATGGGCGTGTTCCGTTTGCGGTCACGTAGCATTAGGCCTTGTGCGGTTTTTGTGTGTACGCCAGCGAGGGCCAATATGTTTTGAGCAAGCGCAAGCCGTTCCTTGAGGCGGGCTTTTTCACTGAGCAAGCGGCGGATACTTGGCTCGGAGGTGTGCATCATATCCAAGAGTGCGAGCGCTTTCTCTTTGGGGGAAGAGAGGCGGTTTAGCCGGGCGGTAATGTCT
Source organism: Oleiphilus sp. HI0080 (assembly GCF_001635135.1). Classification (NCBI taxonomy): domain Bacteria; kingdom Pseudomonadati; phylum Pseudomonadota; class Gammaproteobacteria; order Oceanospirillales; family Oleiphilaceae; genus Oleiphilus; species Oleiphilus sp. HI0080. The sequence continues at coordinate 2,146 of NZ_LWFU01000324.1, read as the reverse complement.
TTAACAGATTGCTTTTCCTCGTCCAAGAACTCCGGCTCTGCCAGTGGCTCTGGTTTGGCGTGTTCGTAGTCGTTATGACTCAAAAACCAGGTTTCGTAACGGATGAGCAGCTCTTGTTTACCAGGCGGCATTTCGCCCTCGAACGAGACCGTTTCATAGTTGTTTTCCAACCTTGTTTTTTTGCGTTGGAATGGCCCTGAATGTTCGGTAATTCGTGTTCTTCGATAGGGGTTTATGTCGGCTGCATTTAATGCGACCGTGACGACATCTTCTGTAGATTCAAACGATAGCTTGATTTCGACTGACCAGACTTCTTGGTCTTCGCTAGTGGACAGGGGGAAGGAAAGAACTTGATTTTTATAGGCGATGGCGCCCACACCCAAGATGATGAGGATGCAAATAAAAACGCTAATCTGGATACGTGAATTCATAGCGCGTTCATCAATCTAGCATCATGAAGCGTTGGCTAGTGTCAACGACAGCATGCCCTTCAAGAAAGCTTCGTCCAATAAGTAGAGGATATACGAACTCGGAGCGATCATTTAGGTTCACTTCGGTGCGCATCTCGATGTTGCCCATCATGAGAGTAAGCTCTACTACATGGCGACGGTCTGAGTTGCGATCATGTTGCTTAATACTCACTTTACGCACCACGGGCGCTTTGATGCGGACACTGTTTTTCGAACGATGAGGTTTGATATTAAAGGCCGCCCATGTTCTTCCGTCTCTCTCGAATAGCTTAATGTCTTCTGCGTGAATAGAACTCGTCGCTGCTCCGGTGTCGATGCGCGCTTTAAATCTATGTGCTTTCTGGTTGATAGAGACCCACTCAACCTCTCCGATGATCGGGAGTCGCGTTGTTGTAACCGGGCCCTTCTTTTGGGTTGGTTTCTTGGGTTTTGCCTGAATCGGTTCGCATGACTTCAGAGCGTTCGCTTTGTCTGGCCTTTCAGGAAGGGCAGCACAAATTGGGCATTCTTGTGGTACTTCCTTAACGACGATCTCTTTGACAATTTTGATTTCTGGTTCAGCCAAGGGTTCACGCGTTTCAAAAACAGAGCACGCAGAGAGTGCAAAGGCGCAAAGTATCCATAGTGGCAAACGCGGCAGCATGTGTTCTCCGGAAACCTAAACGCGCCTCAATCAACTGTGTTTGATTCGCGTTAGTCGTTAATCTGACAAAGGTTCTGCTCGAATGTATACACTTACCTCACGACCGAGGAGGAGTCTGCGCGAGGGCAAGAGAATCTGTGTGGACGAAGCAAAACCTAAAGCGGGCGCAAGTCTACCAAAATCTTCGCCTCGTGGAGGAGTTGATCGATCAAGAATTGTTAAACAGTTGGGGCTTTCGTTGAAATAATCGAGCCTGTGCGATCAGTCGTCAGTATTTGAGTTGGTTTTATGAAGCGTGTGAATGCGTAATTGATTTAATTGGCGCTGTTCCGGCTTTAGCAAAAAGCGCAGTAGAATGTGGTAGATGTCTAGATCGAAATTCGGCTCAGCAGCAGGATCGATGTAGAGCTCCTCTTCCTGTTGATGTGTATTATGCGGGGCTAGGTTGCTTGTCTTTCGAAGACTGTAATAGCCCTTTTCGTGTAGCTCTTCCTCATTCATAACGCGACCTAGGTAGCGCCACTGATCTACCAGATGAAAGTGCTTGAATTCAGCATCGCTAGGGTCGACTTCTTCGATTAAAATCGGTGTGTCAAAGGGCCAAAGTACGAGCTGTTGCTGACTCATCGCGACGGCGAGTCGCGCGTTGTAGTCCTCGGGTGCTTCCGCGCCTTCACAGGCACCGAAGCAGCGTTTTAGTTGGCGTCGAAAGCAGGGGCTTTGATCTTCAGGATGTCCTTCAAGGCCGAGTAACTTAAAGCAAAGAAAGTAGTCGTCTGCGAGTTTTTCTAAACGCTTGCTCGCTTGACGCGGGCTGCGAAAAAGACCGACATTCTCGTCAGGTGCTTGGTCGCTTTTTGTTTCTCGAATGGTGACGAGCTTAAAGCCATAGGGGCCAGGTTGTACTTCATAGCTAAACAGTTTTCGAGTTCGTCTAAGGCGCCGGTTATATAGCGGAGAAAGCCGTTTTATCTCGTTGCTTTCGAGCAATTGTGCACCTAAATCCCCTGGTGTACGCTGAAAATCAAAATGC
>NZ_LWFU01000323.1:0-7284 GCF_001635135.1 Oleiphilus sp. HI0080 | reverse complement strand
TTTAATGAACCGATCAGCTAGGAACAGGTTCTTCTCAGGGTCGAAGGCTTGCGTAATGCTACGGCGGGCAATCTTTCCATTGTTATCAAGCGCAGTATAAATAGATTCTGCAAACGCTTTATTTTCTGGTGAATGCGTTGAGTAATAATTGTCGAAGCCAACGGAAAATCCGGCAAAGTCTTTTTGGTGCTCCTGATTTACTCGATCAATCAGTTGCTCGGGTGTAATACCCTCCTTCTCTGCGCGCAACATAATTGCCGTGCCATGGGCGTCATCGGCACATACATAGGTGCATTGTTCGCCACGGGACTTCTGAAAACGAACCCATATATCCGTTTGAATATATTCGAGCAGGTGTCCCAGATGAATGGGGCCATTGGCGTAGGGAAGAGCACTGGTTACCAGAATTTTGCGCACTACTTAAATCTCTCAATGTTGCGATTGGCAGTAAGAACTTAGTCGAATGGGCATTGAAACGGCAAAAGCGGCTCAACACCCTAAAATGCGGCGTTATGATACTCGTCCAAGCAATGTTTTTCATCTTTCTTCGCGTTCTATGCTTAGATTGCATGGAATGAACTTGAATTTCGGGGAATTGCCACGATTTAACCTTCAGATTCGCGTATTTAATTTTACGATTTCAAACTTTTTACTGGACTGGAGAGCGCATGAGTCAAGTGAGTGAAGCCGGGCTTCAAGAAGCAATTGCACAGTACATTGACCCTTATTTACAACAGAACTTGTACGATATGGGGGCGGTGAAATCTGTAGATGTGATAGAGAGCGCTGTGCAACTAAAGCTTGAATTGCCTTATGCCTGTTCTGGCTTGCATGGTGCCATACGACAGATTCTTGAGACGCAGCTTGAGGATTTGGATGGTGTTGACCGAGTGAGTGTCGATATTGCTCAGAAAATTGTTACTCATGAAGTTCAGAATAATCTGAAGAGTCTGAGCAATGTGAAAAACATCATTGCTGTTGCGTCGGGCAAAGGCGGAGTAGGTAAAAGTACCAGTGCCGTCAATTTGGCGTTAGCGCTGTCGCAGGAGGGCGCCCGTGTTGGCATTCTTGATGCGGATATTTATGGGCCAAGCGTTGGCATGATGCTTGGTATTCCTGCTGATGCTCGTCCTGAGACCTATGAAGATAAGGCATTCATTCCAATTGAAGCGCATGGCATTCAAGCAATGTCGATGGCCTTTTTGGTCACTGAGCAAACGCCGATGGTATGGCGAGGTCCTATGGTCAGTGGTGCACTCATGCAGCTCTTGACTCAAACTCGCTGGGACGACTTGGACTATCTAATTATTGATATGCCGCCGGGAACGGGCGATATTCAGTTGACGCTATCCCAGAAAGTTCCGGTGACGGGTTCTATTATCGTGACGACACCGCAAGATATTGCATTGATGGATTGTCAAAAAGGCATCGAAATGTTCCGTAAAGTGAACATTCCCGTATTTGGTGTCATCGAGAATATGAGCGTGCATGTTTGTAGTCAGTGCGGGCATCATGAAGCCTTGTTCGGCAATGGCGGCGGTGAACGTATCGCAAAGGCATACGATACGACCGTACTTGGTGAAATGCCCCTGCAACAGACCATTCGAGAGCATATGGATTCGGGGAGGCCAACTGTGATTGCGGAGCCTGAATCTGACGCAGCGCTGTTGTATCTGGATATCGCTAGAAAGGTGGGTGCTGATTTGTCTCAGCGTGCGAGAAATCAGCGTAATGTATTTCCTGAAATCGTGGTGTCCTCAGACTAGAGTTTTCGAACAACGCGCGGCGTTTTAAACCAGTTTTCTATAAATTCAGGGATATCTTCAATGCTCATGGGTTTGCCGTACAGGTAGCCCTGAGCGTAGTCGCAACCCAGTTGGAGAAGAACTTCTTCTTGTCTTCGGGATTCGACACCCTCTGCAAGAATCTCGATATTCAAGCTGTCTGCCAGAGTCACAATACTCTGAACGAGAGCACGATCTGAGCTGTGATTAATGATCTCATGAACGAACAGGCGGTCAATTTTTACCTTGGACAGGATATGGCTGAATTTCTTGATATAGCCGAGTGACGAGTAGCCGGTACCGAAGTCATCAATACTGAAACTCAAACCTAGTTTGAGCATTTCTTCGATGCCTTGTAATACGGCTTGGTCGTAGTTGAGTACGAGCCTCTCCGTCACTTCTAATTCAACCCACTCAAGATCACCATGCGTAGGCAATTGTTCTTTAACCCATGGCATAAACTGGCGGTGATGAAAGTTGGTCGGGCTAAAGTTGACGGAGAGCGTAAACGGTTGATCAAATTGCTCGCGCCAAATCTTCACGCGTTTGGCAGCGGTTTTTAATACCCACTGATCAAGAGAGAAAACGAGCCCTGTTTGCTCAGCAATAGGGATAAACAAGTCAGGTCGAACTTTCCCTAGGTCTTTGTCTTCCCAGCGAAGAAGCGCCTCGAAACCACTAATCGACATGTCGCGTAAATTGATCAGCGGTTGGTAATGAATTCGAAGAGCTTCCTCCTCTAACGCCGTTTGCAGCTTGTTCTTGATGGTGTTTTTAAGCATGACATCTTGCAGCATGCTTTGTTCGAAGAAGGAAAACGTATTTCGACCGTTTTCTTTTGCCTTATACATGGCGGTATCGGCTTTACGAATTAGCTCTTCAGTCGTCGTTCCGTGGTCGGGGAAGAAGACAATTCCAAGGCTGCAGCCTAATTGTAATTGCGCATCGTTATGCGCAAAATTTTCTCTAAATGAGCGAATAATGGTTTCGGCCATTGCTTCCGCTTCTTGCTTGCTGTCACAAGAGCAGGCTGCAATAAATTCGTCTCCACCAAAGCGGGCGACATACCCTTTTTTATTACTCGCGACGATTTCTTTCAGACGTTTGGCACTTGCTTGAAGGACGCGATCACCAACACTGTGGCCAAGGCTGTCATTCACTTCTTTAAAACCATCAAGGTCAATGAAGAAGATGACCAGGCGTTCTGAAGCCGTTTGACGGCTTATGAATTCCATCTCTTGAGTTAGGTGGCGATCAATATGTCGACGATTGGGTAGCAGCGTCAGAGCATCGTTATTTGCTTGATACTCAAGCTGATTCTCATAGGACTCGCGCGCTTGTTTAAAATCAATCGCATCTTTTTGAGCTTCATTGAGTGCTTCAACAAGGTCCGTTAGCTCATCATTAATTGGGGGCCTTTTCAGCACGATCGGCTGATAGGACTTAGTCGACATGCGCTCTGGGTCACCGGTTGCCATACTAATGACGGAAAGGTGGTCCGTGACGAGTCGCTGAACAATAATTTGCAGGAAGCAGCCAAACAAGCCAATAAAAATAGCGGCGCTGATGCCAAGCAATTTTACGCGGTCGATAAAATCTTCGTCGAGATAGGTGTCGTTAATCTGTATCTGAAGTGAACCGAGTATTTGATCGTCATAGATAAGTTGTTCTGAGAAGTCTGCGGGTGGCTGAAAATTACCGAGCTGCTTGCTGACGCCGCTTTCATCAACCAGGCTTAGACCTTCTATAGAGGGAGAACGAGCGAGGCCGTCTAGGAGAATCTGGGCACTTTCTTCATCAACATTCCACAAACTACGCTCAAGCTGGTTCTTAATTGTACGAACGGTTTCTTGGCTATCCCTTTCAACCTGCTCGGTATATTTGATGTGTTCGTATTCAATGAGTGCAATTGAAACAGCAAGCGTAAAAACTAAGCCTATGGATATGAAATACCAGGCTAACCGATCACCGAGTCTTTGTGGCCGCAAAAAACCCAGCTTGTTCTGTGTTGTTTTTTTCTTCATTGAAATCGTCTACTGCTGCATGCATTGACGCCGATCGATTACATCCTGCTCGACTTTGATCTTAATTATTGCCTTGTTTTGCGATAACTTCCACTTTGTTGCTCGTGATGTTGCTTTTTTCTGCGCTGCAGGAGCGGTATGATTGCGCCCGAAACGAAATTTAGGGTGCAGAAAATGTCGATAAAATCAGATAAGTGGATTCGGCGCATGGCCGAAAATGAGGGAATGATCGAGCCGTTTGAGCCAGGTCAGGTTCGCGAGGGCGATAGTGGCCGTATCATTTCATATGGTACGTCAAGCTATGGATACGACGTTCGATGCTCGAGCGAGTTCAAGATTTTTACCAACGTTCACTCTGCCACGGTTGATCCAAAAAACTTCGATGAGAGCAGCTTTGTCGATATTGATAGCGATGTTTGCATCATACCGCCTAACTCATTTGCGTTAGCCAGAACAGTCGAGTACTTTCGAATTCCCCGAAGTGTTCTGACTGTTTGTTTGGGTAAATCTACTTACGCCCGCTGCGGTATTATCGTCAACGTCACACCGCTAGAGCCAGAATGGGAAGGTCATGTGACGCTAGAGTTTTCAAATACAACCAATCTTCCTGCCAAGATCTATGCGAACGAAGGCGTTGCTCAGATGCTGTTTTTTGAGTCGGATGAGGTTTGCGAAACAAGCTATCGTGACCGGGGTGGGAAATATCAGGGGCAGGTTGGCGTTACGTTGCCGAAAACCTAAGCCCACTGCCAGAGTAAAAAAGCGACTTAAAGGTCGCTTTTTTTATGCCTTTATTTATCCGTCTTGGGTTAGGCCTTTTCAAGTGCCTGATCAATATCGGCAATAATGTCATCTATGTGTTCTATGCCTACGGAGATGCGAACGAGGTCTTCGCTCACTCCAGCGGCTTTTAGCTCATCGGCATCTAGTTGACGGTGTGTTGTTGAAGCCGGATGACAAGCGAGTGACTTCGCATCACCAATGTTGACTAGCCTCAGGATCATCTGCAGCGCATCAATGAAACGAGCTCCAGCCTCTTTGCCACCTTTTATTCCAAAGCTGAGGATGCCCGAAGCCCTGCCTCCGCAGATGTTTTGACAATTCTCATAGTACGGGCTGTCAGGCAAGGCTGCATAGTTTACCCAGGTGATTTTAGGGTGTGTCGCAAGATGCCCCGCTACCTTTTCAGCGTTCTGACAATGGCGCTCCATGCGCAAGCCAAGGGTTTCCAAGCCTTGCATAATGAGGAATGCGTTATGTGGAGAGATCGCGGAGCCGGTATTTCGCAAAGGGACAACGCGACAACGACCAATAAACGCTGCGGGCCCTAGTGCTTCGGTATACACAACGCCATGGTATGAAGGATCAGGCTCATTGAATAGTGGGAAACGTTCTTTGTTTGCGGCCCAGTCGAATTTTCCTGAATCGACAATGACACCGCCAATGGCAATACCATGCCCACCGATGTATTTAGTCAGAGAGTGCACAACAATATCGGCGCCCTGCTTAAATGGTTGGCATAGGTAAGGTGTTGCAACCGTGTTGTCGACGATTACAGGGATGCCATGGCGGTGCGCAATTTCAGACAGCTTCTTGATGTCGACAACATTGCCAGCAGGATTGCCTATAGACTCGCAAAATAGGGCGCGTGTTTTGTCATCAATTAGTGCTTCCATCTTCTCGTAGTCGTCGTGGCTACACATACGTACGTCTATTCCCTGCTGCGGGAACGTATGAGCGAATAGATTGTACGTGCCGCCGTAAAGCTGGCTGGTACTCACGATGTTGTCTCCTGCGCGGGTGAGGCACTGGATAGAATAAGTGATTGCTGACATACCTGAAGCAACAGCTAGAGCTCCAATACCCCCTTCCATTTCAGCAATACGTTGCTCGAGCACAGCCGTGGTTGGATTCATGATCCGCGTGTAGATATTGCCAGGAACCTTCAGGTCAAAAAGATCCGCGCCATGCTGGGTATTATCGAATGTGTAGGAGGTCGTTTGATAAATGGGTACAGCTGCTGACTTGGTTGTAGCTTCAGATTCGTATCCGTGGTGGAGTGCGAGCGATTCGAGCTTCATTTTCTTCCTCTGCCTATAGTTTTATTAATTGGTCCTTAACGCTACGATTCAAAAACTTTTATATGTAAATTGCAATAGATTCTCAGCAACCTATGCTGTCTTCTTACGCGAAGCAAAGAATGAGCGATTCGCATTGATAGAGAGAGCCTTAAAGAATGAATCCCAAAAAGCTGATTAAGTCGGTAAAAGCCTTAACTGGATGGCGAGAGACTGCGTTTATCTTGGCGCTAGCAGAGCGTGCGTTGCCGAACATTATCTTGTTCTTGGAAAGTGTTGAGCGCAGTGAGGTCGATAGCAATGCATTTCCCAAAGGTTTTTCTTCGTTAATGGAAACAAGTTGGGAGTCTGCGGTATTTCATCCGAAAGAGGAGGCGATTATTGCGTGCCTTGATGAGGTAGTCGCGCACATCATTGAAGAGGAGCTCGATAGCTTTGGTATTTTGCCGTGCAATAACGGCCTAGAGTTGTGGGAAATGGCGCTCGTGTCAGCATTAAACAGAGACAAAAAGCGAGCTGAAGAAGCAAGCCAGGTGTCGATTGCTACGGTGTCGGAGTTCCTAGAGTTTACCGAAGGGGATGGCTTGGACGAGAATGCTTTGATTCGCCTGTTTGAAAAGCATGAGCTTATGGTGCGCGAGCTAAGCTTTCAGCAAGCGTTGTGCGATCTATTGAGAGGTTCAGATAAGTTGAGTAAAGATTTGCTACGAAACCTTCGTGCACTCGCAAGAGATGATGGCTGGAGTAACCTAGGGATTAGCCTTGATGATTAATGTAAAGATTGTGCGTTCTAACAATATGCTTCGTCGGCTCACGGTTTGTTGCCTGTGTTGTGTGGCCCTATTTGCACATGCGGAGAATCGTGGTCTTGCGTGGGAACTGAACTCAAAGGACGGATTGCACAAGGCGTATTTGATGGGAGCTGTGCATTTAGCCAACGGTAGTTTTTACCCGATAAATAGTGCCGTTCTTGATGGTTTTGATGCGTCCGATGTGTTGATGGTTGAGCTTGATGATTCGCGTGTCGAGCCGCAAGCGCAGCAAGCCTTGATAGAGCAGTATGCATATTACCCCGAGGGAGTTAGCTATAAGGACCGACTGTCCCCAGCGTTGGTAGATCAGGTGGAAATCATGTTCGCTAGTCTCGGTATTGAAAACGCCAGTGAGTTGTTTTCGCGATACAAGCCTGGTTTGTTGGGGGTAACATTAGCCGCTCTGCAGGCCCAGGTGCTTGGCTATTCCGCTGAGTATGGAATCGATAGTTACTTTCTTGAAAAAGCACGTTACCGCAAAAAAATAGAAGAGCTAGAAAGCTTCGAGTTTCAGATTAAATTGATTTCAGAGTTACCCTCCGATGAGGAAAGCTTTAGTGATGCTTTGCTGAATATGGCTGACTTT
>NZ_LWFU01000322.1:0-4624 GCF_001635135.1 Oleiphilus sp. HI0080 | reverse complement strand
AGAGCGCGCAACGCCTCAGGATCATATTTTTCTTGCTGGCGATTCTGCTGGGGGAGGCATGGCGCTGAACACGCTACGTGAGCTTAAAGAGGAAGGGCGCAGTGGCGCGATTGACGGCGCTGTTTTGATCTCTCCTTGGGTTCGGCCGTTTGAACCCGAGTGTTTAGAACAAGACTTTGCACCAAACGATATTCTGTCCGAAGCGTTGCTAGAGCGTTGGTCTGGTTGCTTTGGTGACAATCACACAGAGGCGGTTCGTGTGAGTGATTTTTCTGAAACCAGTTTTATCGGTTTTCCGCCGATTTATGTGCAAGCAGGTGGAAGTGAAATGTTTAAACCGCAGGTGGATGATTTGGTAAAGCGCTTACGCGCTGATAGGGTGAACACGGCGTATGACGTCTTTCCTGATATGTTTCATGTCTTTCAGACGTTTTCACCACTCGTGCCAGAAGCAGATCGTGCGCTAGCCTTGATTGCGAAAAAGATTGAGCGTTTGGCGTAGATGTTGAAGAAGCTAATCGCTTTGGTGATGGTGATGCAGCTGGCTGGTTGTGCGACGAACCCACCTTCTAACCCAGACAATCTTTGCGAAATTTTTTACGAGAAACCGGATTGGTACGATGCGGCCGTTGAAACGCGCGAGCGGTGGGGTGTGCCGGTGCAGATTCCTATGGCGATTATGTATCAGGAGTCGCGGTTCAAATACGATGCGCAGCCGCCTATGGAATACTTTCTGTGGATCATTCCAATTGGTCGCGCTAGTGATGCTTACGGTTATTCACAGGCAAAGACACCAGTATGGGGTGAGTATCAAGACGATGCCGGAGGTATGTTTGCCGAGCGCGATGATTTTGAGGATGCAATTGATTTTGTTGGCTGGTATATGAATCGAACAGCGAAGATCAACAAAGTATCAAAATGGGATGCCTATGCGCAGTACCTTAATTATCACGAAGGGCAAGGCGGTTACCGGCGTGGCTCGTATAAATCCAAGCCTTGGTTAACGCAAGTAGCAAGAAAAGTAGAGGCACGTTCAAAGCGTTATGGAGAGCAATACTGGGGTTGTAAGGACGATCTTGCTCAAGGGTGGTTCTGGAGCGTATTTTGAGCTTGTTCTCCTTAACAAGAGCATAAAAAAACCGGCTTGCGAAGGCCGGTTTTTTTGGGTCCGCTTAATGTGGCCTAACGCAAAAATGGATTCAGCATTCTTCCGAAAATGCCTGTCATTTTCAGTGGCGCGTCCATTACCGCTAAGCATATGCAATCTTGATCCATCGATGCTCGTGGCTGGTGCGTTGTACTTTGATCCGCGAGGATAAAGTCACCTTCGCTATAATCACACGTCCGATCAGAGAATGAGCCACTCATCACAAGCGTGAACTCTCTGCCCTCATGGGTGTGCTCAGGCAGCTCTTGACCCGCCTTGATGCGATACAACTTCGTTGTATAGCGTCCGTCTTCGATATTGAGTACAACCTCTCGTATGTTCTTTGAGAAGCCGCTCCAGTCTAGAGAGTCGTAATCGCTTTTGATGAACCGCCGTAAAGGGCGAGGAATGTTCTTTAAACGTTCGTACGACGTTCGCTCAAAAGTTTGCTCTGGTTCGTTCGAATCCAATAGAGCAAGGGTTTTCTCTAAAAGATCCGGAGAAACAGACTCTTCTGTGCATTGTTCTAGGATGTCACCACCAAGCGATTCATATTTATGAACGCTCTCTCTACATGCGGTGCAGCTTTCCAAATGACACGCGATCATTAGACCGAGTGCGTCCGGAAGCTGCCCAGCAGCGAAGGACATCAAAAGTTCATCATTAGGATGATAATTAGCCATGACATTTGCTCTTTTGCTACGTTATCTAACTTTTTCATTGCGAGTCTCAGCCGCGATTTGATTGTGCCCAAGGGCAGGTCTAAATCTGCTGCAATCTCACTATGCGATTTACCTTCAAAGTAAACCTTGAAAACCACTTGTTTCTGCACTTCAGGCAAAACTTGCAACAACTTACGTGCTGATTGCCCTTCCAGTTCAGTCGAAATTTCTGTCTCGAGCTCTTCTCCGCTTTCTTCGGTCCATAAATCGTCCGACATCACCGTTTCATGGCGGCCTTTGCGCGCCATATCAATCCGTTTGTTCCGAACGATCGTGTATAACCACGTAATCGCGCTACCTGACTCTGGTTTGAACGTGTGCGCTTTTCTCCACACCGTTAACATACACTCTTGAAGCAATTCTTCCGCATCTGCATTCGATGCGCCGCACTGCATCGCAAAAGCTTTTAAACGCGACGATGTTGCATTGAACAGTTCTGAGAAGGCCTGCCTATCTTTATTTGCGGCAATGGCCAACAGCAACTGGTTCAGCTCATTAGGCTGTTTTTGTGTCAAACTTTTCTCCTTAACCAGCGAGGGACTTCTCTCGCTCACTTTGTCTGACATCAAAGCTACCCTAGGATCTCTCTTCGGTAAAGCGCTCATAATTTTTCTCGTCTGCGTTCTTATCCCGTTTTGACTCTTGTCCAACACGATCCGATACTTGGATTGTGCCGTATAGCTCGTTCCAAATAGATTACGTGAGGTTTTAGAAAATGGATTACATGCAAGATGATCAGCCGAAGCAATTCGACTATGTTGTTGTCGGCGCTGGATTTTCTGGTGCCTATTGTGCGGGTCAGCTTGCAAAACGAGGCTTTCGCGTCGCGATTGTAGACAAAGCGAGAGGAACCGGAGGCCGTCTCTCGTCGAAGCGCCTAAGTTTGGATGATCAGCCTATTGGGTTTGATCTGGGCGCGCATTCTTTCGAGGTGTCTAACGCGAACTTCGATGCGTATCTCAAGAGTCGTCGCGATGTTGTCATCCAAGAGGGCGAATCGCGCAAACGTGCTTACTCGTTGTCGCGCAACTCTAGTTTTGCTCGAGGAGCGCTTGGTGAAGCGACCCCCTATTTTGGCAAAAGAGTGTTGGAGGCGCGTTTTGAAGAGGGCGTGTGGAACTTGGTTTTGGAGAGTCGCGAGGGTAAGAGTGCGCTGAAGGCGACGTATTGTGTTTTAGCGGCTCCGCCCAAGCAGGCCGCTCAAATTCTTGGTGAGCATCATCCGCTGTTTGGTCAATTGGACGCGGTGGAACATGAGGCGCAATGGGTCGCAATGTTTGCTTTGGGAAGTGGCTCTAAACCTGTTGCGGAACTTCGTCGCTTATTAAGTCAGGAAAAAATTAACAGCGATGTTGTTCGGGACATTGTGTTCGATCACGACAAGCAGGGTAGAGATAAGCTCGAGGAACTGGAGGTCGTTGTGGTGCATGCGCAGCCTGACTGGACGTTGGCGCAGGTCGATTCCGATCCAGAAATGGTCGCCGATCGACTACTGCAAGAAGTTGCGTCACTCATAGACAAACCGGTTAAAGAGTTGCGTGATTGTATTTTGACAAAGCACGTACATCGCTGGTTGTATGCGCGTCCAAAGGCTGCTTATCGCCTGGCGAGTGGCTATCTCTCAAGCGCCGCAGATAACTTGCTCATCTGTGGTGATTACTTTACCGTTAACTCAGAGTTTGGCGTGGAATCTGCTTTCCTCAGTGCGCATGCCTTACTTGGCATGGAGAGCGGAGCAAAGTAACAAAAGTGCAGTCGTTGAGGGGCCATTTCCTAACAAGATGATGGCATGCCTTAAACCATCTGCGTCGCTGATACGTAAGTGCTGGTAACGAAACAAAGGTGCGGCATGAGAATAAGCCGCAGTGAAAGGAAGTTGGAGAAATGTATGGGGTTAGACAAGTCTCAGCCGAGACGGGACGTCCGGACTATCGTTCGCTCTGTTGTGCGCTGGTTTGACTCTGAGGCGTCTGCGCCGGACGAAGGAGAGAGTCCGTTCAGGATAAATTGGGTTCGGTGTATCCCGTTTCTTATTGTCCATATCGCCTGCTTGAATATTATTTGGCTCGGCTGGAGCCCCGTCGCAGTTGTTGTTTGTCTCGCTTTTTTCTGGTTAAGAATGTTCGCGATTACCGCGGTGTACCATCGCTATTTCTCTCACCGCTCTTATAAGATGAACCGTGGCTGGCAGTTTTTTTTCGCGGTGATTGGAGCATCCTCTGCGCAGCGTGGACCGCTTTGGTGGGCGGCGCATCATCGCAATCATCACAAGTTTTCTGATCAAGAAAATGATTTGCATTCGCCTATCAATCATAGTTTTTGGTGGAGCCATGTCGGCTGGTTCTTGAGCAATAAGGGCTATCACACCGACTATAAAGTCATTCCGGATCTCGCGAAGTATAAAGAGCTGGTATTTCTAAACCGCTACGACAGCTTGGTTCCAGTGCTGGCGGCTCTTGCAATGTATGGTTTGGGCGAGGTCTTGGCGACTTGGAAGCCCGAATGGGGCACCAACGGGTTGCAGATGGTTGTATGGGGTTTTTGTGTTTCAACGGTGCTGCTTTTCCATTCTACATTTACGATCAACTCTCTCGGCCATGTCTGGGGGTCACGACGATTCAAGACGAAAGACCACAGTCGAAATAATGCGTTTTTGGCTCTGTTGACGCTTGGAGAGGGGTGGCATAACAACCATCATCGCTTTGCGGTTTCCGCTCGACAAGGATTTTATTGGTGGGAAATCGATATCTCTTAC
>NZ_LWFU01000321.1:0-16178 GCF_001635135.1 Oleiphilus sp. HI0080 | reverse complement strand
CGTTATAAGGGTGCTGATTCCACATTAAAGTGCGTATCAGCGAGTTGGCAACATAGTTAATGATCCTTGATCCACCGGGCGATCCAATGGCCATTTTGGGGGCGCCGGTTTCCATAACGATGGTGGGGGCCATCGACGATCTAGGCCGCTTTGCAGCTTGAACACGGTTCGCGATCAAACCTTGTTCGTTTTCATACGAGAATGAAAAATCTGTTAGCTCATTGTTTAACAAGAAACCATTCACCATCAATCTTGAACCGAATCCATTTTCGATCGTACTGGTGCTGGAGAGAACGTTGCCCTGAGAATCCACGATTGAAAAGTGCGTCGTCGACGCTTGCTCGATTTGAATACCTTCGACCACGCTACTCTGCGCGTTATTCTGAAAGGTTCCTGGAGCAACCTGTGTTAAGGGTTTGCCAACAGTAAGCAAGGCGGCTCTCTGTTGAATATAGTTTTCATTGAGCAGCCAGCCAGGCACATCGAAAAAATCTGGGTCGGCGAGATAGGTGTTTCTATCCGCAAAAGAGAGGCGTGTTGCGTCTGAAATTACTTGCCACGCATCGGCTGATTCTGGTGGGTAATCAGACGTGTTTGCCGCCTCAGTCATCATGAGTATTTGGCCCACCGATACAGCACCGCTGCTCGGCGGTCCCATGCCGCAAACGCGATAACGCAAAAAGGGAGCACAAACCGGCTCTCTCTCGACAACCTCATAGCGGGTGAAGTCATCGACAGATAAGTATCCCTTGTTCGCAGAGGACTGAACCTTAGCAACAATCGTTTGCGCAAAGCGCTTCGTGTAGAAAGCCTTAGGGCCTTCGGCTGCAAGCATACGCAGTACATCAGCATAAGCTTGATTTTTGACGATCATACCTTGTGCTAGGGGCTCACCGTTTGGAAGAAAGTAATCGCGCGAATCGGCATCCGTGCTTAGTCGCTCACGATCTGTTGCGATCGCGTTTGCGAGTCTTGGACTGACTTGAAATCCTTGCTCCGCGAGTTTGATTGCCGGTTCGAGAAGTTCACCCCAAGGCTTGCTTCCGTATTTTCCGTGAATGTGACCTAAAAGTGCTACGGTCCCGGGAGTGCCTACAGAACGCCCACCAACAACGGCTTCAAAGAAACCTAAAGGGGTTTGATCTTTGGCTAGAAAAAGGTCTTGCGTTACGTCCAATGGCGCTGTCTCGCGACCATCATACGCCGTTAATTTCTGCTTTTTTGCATCAAAGTAAAGTGTAAATGCGCCACCGCCTAAGCCAGAAGATTGGGGCTCAACAAGACCAAGTACGGTTTGCACGGTTACCATTGCATCGGATGCGTTTCCTCCGTTGCGAAGCACTTCAAGCGCTGCATTACTGGCGTAGGGGTTTGCACTGACGACCATGTGCTTGGATGCCTCCAGCTGCTTGGTTTGAGCAATCGCGTTTTGAACCAATGCAGATTTGCCCGTCGCGGATTCGGGCTCGAGCATATCGCTTTGCTGAGGCGCGCTGTGCGTGTTTGCGGACAGGGTGGCCGCAGAAGTGATCATCAGAGTAATGATCGTTTTGAAGTTGAACGCTCTGTTCATGGCTTAATCCTTCAGATCGACGAGATCTCGAAAATAGTCCAGTGCATCCGGGTTCGCTAATGCCTCTGTGTTTTTCACTTCTTCACCGTGAACAATGGAGCGAACCGCTAGCTCAACAATTTTACCACTACGTGTTCTTGGTATATCTGGCACTGAGACTATCTTAGCAGGAACGTGCCTTGGACTCGTGTTGGTGCGGATAATTTGCTTTATGTCGTTTTTAAGTGCTTCATAGAGTACTTGGCCATGTTGCAGTTTGACGAAGAGAATAATGCGCTCGTCTCCATGCCATTTTTGCCCGATTGCAAGAGATTCAAATACAGCGTCCACCTTTTCTACCTGCCTGTAAATTTCAGCTGTACCTATTCTCACCCCATTAGGGTTTAGCACTGCATCAGCGCGACCGTGAATCATTACCCCGCGTTGATGCGAACCATCGTTCAACTTGTGTTGGCAGAGTTCGCCAAAGTCGCCATGTGCCCAACTATTATTGTGGCGGGCGAAATAGGCATCGAAGTATCGCGAGCCATCTGTGTCTTTCCAGAAGCAAACAGGCATGGAGGGAAACGCGGTTCTACAGATTAACTCTCCTTTACCCTGATCAAGCGATACGCCTTGCTCGTCGACAAAATCAATGTCCATTCCAAGCCCGGCGCATTGGAGCTCGCCGCGCCAAACCGGTAGGGTTGGAGAGCCCAGCGCAAAGCAAGAAACGATGTCTGTTCCGCCTGAAATACTCGACACTCTCACATCATGCGATACATCTCGGTAGAGATAGTCGAAGCTTTCTGGCACAAGGGGGGAGCCGGTTGAAAGTATGCTTTTTAAAGATGTTAGGTTGTGGCTTTGGCGAGGTTTCAAGCCGAACTTTTCGGCGGCTGAAAAGTACTTTGCACTTGCTCCGAAGACCTCAATCTGTGCGTCATCGGCCAGGTCAAATAGGACGCTTTGCTTGGGATGAAAAGGGGAACCATCATAGAGTACGAGCGATGCCCCCAGTGCGAGGCCGGAGACATACCAGTTCCACATCATCCAACCACAGGTTGTAAAATAGAATAAGCGCGTGCCTGAGGTTACGTCAGTATGCAAGGCAAGCTCTTTAACATGTTGCAGCAAGGTGCCGCCGACACCATGGACGATACACTTTGGTTTACCGGTCGTGCCCGATGAGAACAATATATACAAGGGCGCATTGAAAGCGACGCGCGTAAATTGGAGAGGCGGTATGCTCTGGCTGTTTACTATGCGATTCCATCGAAATATTGGAACATTGGTATTGATCGTATCGACATCTCCATCGCATTGATCTGCCGCATCCGCTTCCGTGGCTAATGGATTAAAGCATATGATTGCTTGCAATGAATCCAGTGCTTCCGCTACGAGCGTGACCTTTTCAACACAGTCAATAACCTTGCCTGCGTATTGGTATCGATTGCACGCAAGAAGCACGGTAGGTCGTATTTGCTCGAATCGATCTAGAATACCGCTTACGCCAAAATCGGGCGAGCAAGAAGACCAGACAGCGCCGATGGAGGCCGTTGCAAGCATGCCAACAATGGCATGATGCGAGTTTGTGCTGATCGCCGCAACTCGATCGCTCTCCTTAACGCCGAGCTTGCGCAACTCAGTGGCAAGTGTTGCCACTTTATTTGCAAGCTCTGAATAGGTAATTGACTGAATAATGCCGTGCTCGTTACTTTCCGTACATGCGATCTGATTTGGGGTGTCTTTTGCATAACGGAGCAGGTTTTCAGCAAAGTTAATCTTTGAGTCAGGAAACCAAACAGCGCCCGGAAGTCGCTTCAGATCTTGCACTTTTTGTGAGCCGCGTTCGCCGATCAGGCCAAAATAATCCCATAGCGAATCCCAGAATATCTCCGGTTGCGTTACGGAGAAATGATGGAGAGCGGCATAGCCATCAAAGTGAGTATCTTGTTTCGCTTCGAGCCAGGCAGAAAATCGAGCCATCACGCTGTCGTTGAGATCTTTATTGGAGGGAGACCATAACGGCTTCTCTGTTGCTTGATTTATGTCGAGTTCCACTTTATGTCCTGCCGGCTTAGTTTGATCTTGTGTTCATTGCATTCGCTACGCGAGAGTGAGTAGGGCGCGCAAGTGCATTGGAGATGAATTCACCCGCTTCAATCAGTGAGTCGAGCGCGATACCCGTAGTGAATCCGCCGCTATTAAGCAGATACACGAGGTCTTCTGTCGCCAGATTGCCGCTAGCACCTTTCGCATAAGGGCAACCCCCGAGCCCGGCGATAGAAGCATCAAAGCAGCGAACTCCCGCCTCTAGACCCGCATACACGCTCCCTAAAGCCTGGCCGTAGGTATCATGTAAATGCAACGCAAGTTTGCCCATATCAAAGTGCTCAGACATGGCCGCGAGTAATCGTTTTGTATCGTAAGCGGTACCAACTCCGATGGTGTCCCCAAGTGAAACTTCATAACACCCAAGGTCAAATAGTTGCTGGCAAGTTTGTATTACCTGTTTAACCGGTATGGCTCCATCATATGGGCAGGCGAAAATACAGCTTACGTAGCCTCTAATTGCTTTGTCATCCGCTTTTGCTTGCTGCGCTAAGTCTTTAAAACGTTCTATGCTCTCGGAGATTGAACAGTTTATGTTTTTTTGACTAAAGGCTTCCGACGCCGCGGCGAACACAGCAACCTCGTCTGCGTTACATTCATGCGCGTCGAGATAACCTCTGAGATTCGGTGTGAGCGCTGCGTACGTTACCCCTTTGGTTCGGTTGATTTGTTCAAACAATGCACCACTATTTGCCATTTGCGGCACCCATTTGGGTGAGACGAAGCTGCCTGTCTCGATATACTGCAGGCCTGAGTCGGATAAGCGATTGACTAACTCGACTTTAGTATCGAGAGGCAGGGTTTGTTTCTCATTTTGCAGGCCATCTCTTGGTCCAACTTCCACGACTCGAACATGTTCTGACATCGTTTAAAAATCCTCGCTTGCACCTATGTGCCTCGTTGTTTCACCTAAATGTTGTCCGCTACGGCAATGCATCTGGTTGTTATTGCTTTATCCAAGGCGCGCTCTGTTTTTCAAAAAATGCAGTAAGACCGGCTTGTCCTTCCTCCGACACTCTAAGGCGGGCGATTAACTCTGCAGTATGCTCGGCAGGCTGGTCGAGACCTCGCTCGATGTCTGCAATTAATGTTTTGGTTGCCTTGCTGGCACTGGGGCCGCTCTGGAGTATTTGGTTGATCGTTGAATCGACTTCCTGCTCAAGCTGCTCGCTAGCGACGAGTTTATGCACCAGTCCCCAGTCGGCGGCCTGTTCTGCATTGAAAAGCTCGGCTGTTAGGAAAAGCTGACGACAACGTCGCGCTCCGACGGCTTGGACAACATAGGGGCCGATGGTTGCTGGGGACAGACCGAGTTTCACTTCACTTAGGCAGAACTTCGCTTTGTCGCTTGCGATGGCAATATCACAACAACTGATCAGGCCGATAGCTCCGCCAAAGGAGGCACCTTGGACTTTAACGATCGTTGGGATTGGAAGGGTGTTTAGTGTGTGCATCAGCAAAGCGAGCTGACGTGCGTCGTCCATGTTCTGCTCATAGCTTAGTGTTGCCATCCTTTTCATCCAATTGAGGTCAGCCCCCGCACTAAAGCTCTTTCCTGTCGATTGCAGCACAAGCACTCGCACCTCGTTTTGCGTTTTGACCTCTTCGAGCTTACTAATCAACAATGCGATGATCTCATCATCGAAGGCATTGTGCTTATCGGCACGATTGAGCGTCAGTCGGGCTACAGCGCCGGCAATGGTTAGAACAACTGGTGATTCCATTGTTTGTATTCCCTTACATTCGAAATACGCCGAAATGCGTATCTTCAATCGCGGCATTCATTGATGCAGACAGCGCCATTGCCAACACCTTTCGCGTGTCTGCAGGCTCGATGATCCCGTCATCCCAAAGACGCGCTGTTGCGTAATAGGGATGGGACTGCTCCTCGAACTGTTGAATGATAGGTGTCTTCAGCGCCAGCTCTTCTTCATCGCTCCAGTTCAGGCCGCGCTTTTCTAAGCTATCTCGTTTTACTTGCGCGAGCACCCCTGCTGCTTGTTCACCACCCATCACCGAAATTCGGGCATTGGGCCACATCCATAGAAAACGAGGATGGTACGCTCGTCCGCACATGCCGTAGTTGCCAGCACCGAAACTCCCGCCAATGATCACCGTGAACTTGGGTACTTTCGCGCATGCGACGGCCATAACCATTTTTGCGCCGTGCTTTGCGATGCCGCCTGCCTCGTACTCCTTGCCGACCATAAACCCCGTAATGTTTTGCAGAAACACCAAGGGGATTTTGCGCTGACAGCAGAGCTCTATAAAGTGCGCGCCTTTTTGGGCGGATTCTGAAAACAAAATTCCATTGTTTGCGATGATGCCGACAGGGTATCCATCGATATGTGCAAAGCCACAAACCAATGTTTCGCCGAATTGTTTCTTAAACTCCTGAAAATCAGAACCATCGACAATGCGTGCGATCACTTCTCGCACATCATAGGGCGTCTTCAAATCACTCGGCACAACGCCATTGATTTCCCTTGGGGAATAAAGCGGCGCATGGGGTTGCTGTCTACCGATAGGGTTTTGCTTTTGCCAATTCAGATGAGCGACGCAGTCTCTGGCAATTTGCAAGGCGTGCTCTTCGCTATCTGCATAGTGGTCGGCAACCCCGCTCACCTTGCAATGCATGTCTGCACCACCTAATTCTTCAGCGCTCACCTCTTCGCCAGTGGCTGCCTTGACGAGAGGAGGACCAGCTAGAAATATCGTGCTGTGTTCTCTAACCATTATGCTTTCATCAGCCATTGCTGGAACATAGGCCCCCCCAGCTGTACACAATCCGAGCACGACAGCGATCTGGGGAATGCCTTTCGCAGACATATTTGCTTGACGATAAAAAATATTTCCAAAGTCGTCTTCA
Source organism: Oleiphilus sp. HI0080 (assembly GCF_001635135.1). NCBI lineage: Bacteria > Pseudomonadati > Pseudomonadota > Gammaproteobacteria > Oceanospirillales > Oleiphilaceae > Oleiphilus > Oleiphilus sp. HI0080. The sequence goes on along the minus strand of NZ_LWFU01000321.1, from coordinate 9,642 downwards.
TCAGGAAACACTTCGTCTTGGTTGGGCAGGTTAGCGCCGCCTGAATCCACTAAATAGACACAAGGGAGTCGGTTTTCCTCGGCGATGGTTAGAGCGCGTAAGTGCTTTTTTACTGACAATGGATAGTAGGTGCCACCCTTGATTGTTGAGTCATTCACAACAACCATGCACTCTGTTCCATTGATGATGCCAACACCGCATATCGCACCGGCACCTGGGACGCTTTCTTCGTAGACCTCGTGAGCGGCAAGTGCCGACAATTCTAAAAAAGGTGTCCCGGGATCGAGTAGGTGGGCAAGCCGCTCTCTTGGGAGCAGCTTGCCTTTTGCGCGATGGCGGTCGATGAGCTTTTGGCTACTGTAAGTCGCGTTGTTGGTCAGCTTCTGGCGAAGATCGTCGACTAACGCATTCATCGATGAAGCGCGCAACTCAAATTCGGGTGAGTTGACGGATATCTGAGAGTGAAGAACTGGCATGATTTATCCTTTCAACGAATTATGACTTAGCGCGTTTCCATAAATAGTTCGCGACCAATGAGCATTCGCCGAATTTCAGAGGTGCCCGCACCAATTTCATAAAGCTTGGCGTCACGAAGCAATCGCCCCGTTTCATAGTCATTGATATAGCCGTTACCACCAAGAATCTGTATCGCATCCAAGGCCATTTGTGTTGCCTTCTCAGCACAATAAAGGATCACGCCTGCGGCGTCTTTTCGAGTCGCTTCGCCGCGATCAGCTGACTGGGCAACGGCATATAGGTAAGCTTTGCACGCGTTCATAGTTGTATACATGTCGGCCACTTTACCTTGGATAAGTTGGAATTCACCAATTGGCTGACCAAACTGCGTACGTTCGTGGATATAGGGTACAACGTTGTCCATGCAGGCTTGCATAATGCCCGTTGGCCCACCGCTCAGAACGATTCGCTCGTAATCCAAACCGCTCATGAGCACCTGAACACCTTTGTTCTCGTGACCCAGAACATTCTCAATGGGGACCTCGACATTGTCGAATACGAGCTCACAGGTGTTTGAACCCCGCATACCAAGCTTGTCTAGTTTAGGTGAGCGTGAGAAGCCCTTCCAGTCACGCTCGACGATAAATGCAGTAATACCATGCGCTTTTTTGTCTGCATCGGTCTTGGCATAGATTACGTAAGTATGGGCGTCAGGCCCGTTAGTGATCCACATTTTTGTGCCGTTCAACACATAATGATCGCCTTTGAGTTCAGCTCGTAACTTCATACTGACCACATCGCTTCCGGCGTTCGGTTCACTCATTGCCAGAGCGCCAATGTGCTCGCCAGAGCAAAGCTTAGGAAGATATTTTTGTTTCTGTTCGTCGTTGCCGTTGCGATAGATCTGGTTAACGCAAAGGTTTGAGTGTGCACCATAGCTTAGGCCAATTGACGCACTGCCTCGACTGATCTCTTCCATCGCAATGGTATGTGCGAGGTAACCCAAGCCAGAGCCGCCATACTCTTCGGAGATTGTCATCCCAAGCACACCAATATCGCCTAGCTTTCTCCATAATTCGTTTGGAAATTCGTTGTCGCTGTCTGTTTTGGCAGCGAGCGGCTTGATCTCGGAAGTAACGAAAGAGGCTACTTGGTCTCTAAGGATGTCGACGGTCTCGCCGAGGTTAAAGTTCAGGTTTTGCATTGAGGCGATGCTCATGAATGACTCCGGGGTTCTGTAATCAATTATCTTTATTGTTTGGTTTGGAGCGCTTTTAGCGCTTCAAGGCAGCGCTCTTCAGCGCCCATTAATTCATTTTCCATCGCGCGTATGTCGATCAGCTGTTGCGCAAGCGCTTCTCGCCGCTCTCGAATTTTGTACAGCAGGCTTTGAAGCTGGTCTTCATTATTGCCGTCGGGCGAATACATATTGATCAATTCTTTCGACTCGGCGAGAGAGAGCCCAAGGCGCTTACCACGAAGTATCAGTTTTAAACGGACTCGATCTGAATCATCATAAATGCGGTTTTGCCCATTGCGGGTTGGGTGTAGGAGGCCTTCCGATTCATAAAACCGCATTGTGCGGGTTGTGATATCGAACTCGCTAGATAACTCCGAGATGTTGTAGGTCTTTCGTTCCATTTTTTTTGCGCGCAGAAGACTATGAATAATACTCAGCGCAGTATGGATTGACGTTAACGTCAACGTCAATAGCTAGCGGTCAATTTTGATTGTCTTTACTTGCTTTGTTCTGTTTGGCTTCACGTTCAAGCAGCATGATTCCTTGACGACGAAGCATATCGTTCCACTGCTCCATTATTCCTGCGTTACCAATGCGCTTTGCAGACTCTCGCTCAAAGCGGTTAAGCCACAGCCCGAGCCCGTTAAAGCTATAGACTGGCTCGAGATCCGGGCGTTGGCTCGCTGGCAGGATGTCGGGCTCAATATTGTCGAGAATCAATGGTTCTGCGTCAGGTGTCGAATAATAGGCGAGAACCATGTGTGCTTGATTAAGCTCAAGGGCTTTGACATAAGATATCTGCAATTTATCCTCATCAAAGCCTGCATAAACGAGGGTGTAAAATTTTGCGATCGCATAGTCTTCGCAATCACCTGCGTTCTTTGCGAGTAATTCTACCGGCGTCGCCCAATAGTCTTTTGCGTCCCAAAGCTCTTCGTCGCTTGCAAACCGCGCTTGATTAAAGAAGTCATTGACCTGCTTGAGATGGTCCAGTTCAAATTGTTCGTTGTAGTTCTTCTTGAGATCTAAAGCCAGCAATTGCCAATTTACCAACCGGTCGACGGCGTCATCCCCGAAGCGACGTTCTACGATTTCGAGTAGTTTGCTCTTAAACTCGACGGCTTGAGTGTTAAAAACAGCAAGAAAAATCGTCACAAATAAAACAGCGAGCCTTGATGGAGCGATAGTGCCGGGCGACAGATTGACTAAGACCTTAGCGTGCTTGGCTAGCCTAAGACTCACTGTCACTGCTTACGAAGCCTCGATCTGAGAGCACTCAGCTTGTCTCGGATGCTTTGTTTTTGTTCGCTGGAAATTTTTGGTGCGTTCTCAGGAATGCTGATGCGGGGAGCTTGGTTTTGCCCGAGCGTTTGGTAGTTGGTGTTTGCGGAGGGCGCAGTGTTGGCAGCGCTTGGGTTGGTGACCGAAGAAAGTAGTCGGGTTGAGCTGTCGCCTTCGGTAAAAAACAAGGTCTCTAGCTTCCCTGAGCGGCTTAGAATTACACGATCTTTGCGAACCGAGTGAAGTTCTGCATTTCCCGGCAGAGTGTCGCCCACTCGATAGCTCTCTGTAGAACGGTCGGGGCCCTCAATCAATGCGGTGGCGTGTTTTTGGCTTTCGGACGCAGAGACTCCGGTTAGTGTCAGACGTAGATTTGTTTTTGGGAGCTCTTGGACGTCCTGCTCAACCGCCTGTGAAGCGTTGAAACTGCCAAACATCGAGTAGTCGGCGATATTACGGTTGGTTGGCTTGTTCTGTTGTGCATTGGCAGATGGGAGAGAGTCTGTCGTTGATATCGACTGACCGAGATTTTTCGAGGTGGCTGTGGCGCCAGAATATTCAAGATAAAGCGGATAGAGCTGAAAGGCACTCAAGCCGATGCTTGCGAGAATAATAACAAGCGCAATCAGCAAAGGTAGTCGCTTGTGTAACATCCAGAATTACCCCAAAACAAAATGCTAGCGTACGCTAGCTAAGCCAAACATGCTGTTCAATGTATCACAACATGTTTGGCTTGGTGCTTAATGTGCTGTTAGATTTTGAAGTTGTTAATCAGCGTTTCGAGGTTGTCCGTGCTGTTTATAAGTTGCTCACTTGCTTTAAATGCGTCATCGGCATGGGCTTGAGATTGACCGCCAAGGTCAGAAATCTCACTGGCACTTTTCTGAATGTTTTCAGTCATCATGGCTTGCTCTTCTGCTGCGCCCGCAATTTGCTGACTCATATCTACGATGCTCGAAACACTATCCACGATCTGCTCAAGTGCCTGGCTAACCTCTGAGCTGTGGGAAACAGTCTCCTCCGTTGAACTATGGCTCTTGTTCATGGAGTCAACGGCTAACGCGACGCCCTTGTGCAATTTATCAACCATCTTGTCGATGTCTTCGGTTGATTTTTGGGTGCGTTGCGAAAGGGTTCTTACTTCGTCAGCAACAACCGCGAAACCTCGGCCCTGCTCGCCGGCGCGGGCAGCTTCAATTGCTGCGTTTAATGCGAGAAGGTTAGTTTGTTCTGCGATCGCTTTTATCTCTACCAAGGCATTCGTGATTTCTCTGCTATCTTCAGACACCTGATCAATATGGCCGACGGAGGTTTTGATCTCGTTTGCAAGTCGATGGATAGATTCTACTGTTTCGCCGACGATCGTACGTCCTACTTGAGCCCGTCCTTCTGCTTGATGAGCCGCATCGGAGGTTTGGGAGGTATTCTGTGCGACTTCGCCTACTGCGGCCACCATTTGAGACATAGCATTTGAAATCTCATCGGTTTCATCGCGTTGTTTATGGAATGTATCTCTGGTTGTGGTCGCGAGCTGGTTTAATGTATGCGCATCAGCAGATAAGCCCTTGATCATAAAGCGCGCGGTTTCGATCAGCTGTTTAACCTGCATGGTCATATCGTTGAATGAGAACGTTAAAGCACCCAATTCATCGGAAGATTGTTTTTCCATTTTTACAGTAAGGTCGCCAGAGGCAACTTTGCGCGCCGCGACCGAAAAGGATGCGATGGCTTTTTTCACGGAGAGTGAAAAGCCCGTATAAAGGTAGGCAATGATAAGCAATATGATGAAGATCGCACCGAAAAGGAACCCTAAATACCCGGTTTGCTCAGCAAGGCGTTCTTCAAGTACGTGTTGAAGTTCTGCCTTCGCTACGTCATTGAGTGACTGAAGGGAAACGTAAAGCTCGTCCACCTCGTTGCTAAATAATTTCCAGTCAAGCGATAGTCGGACGGCATTCATCAGATCATCATCAATGGTAGCAATAAGCTGGTTCACTTTATCCCGCAAATTCTGTAATGCAGAGAGAAGTTGAGGCGATAAGCCTTCGCTATCCTCTTCAACAATGCTTCTCAGTCTGTCGTCCGTCAGCAGAAGTGCTTCGTATTGCCGGTTGAGTTCGTCGCTAGCTAAGTAGCTCAGGTTGCCGTCGTAAAGCGAATAGACGCCATAGGTACGTACATTGGCGAATGTGCTAGAGAGCGTGTCGTTGAGTGTGTTGATGAGCTGAAAGCGGCGCTGAACGTATGGGTCCGCGTCGAGGGCAAGATTGCTTAACTGTGCAACTTTGGTGATCTGTCGAGTAAACGAGCTTTCAAGCTTTCTATAAGAACCTCGTTGGCTTGAAATATCCATTGCTTGCGAGGTGCTGCTAATTTGACTGATATTGTTGTCAATCTCACTGAGCTGTTCTTCAAATAATCCACTGTTCGCAGCTTTTAGATCGGTAATTGCTTGAGAGTTATTGGACTTACTGCGACTGATCGCGTCTGCGAATGCGGGGTTTTGGCGCTGTCTGTTGAGTGATTCAAAGTCAATTTGACGTTGGAACTCGTGCTCTAAGCTAATTAGGCCAAAATATGTTTCACTGCCGGTTAGTTCAGTTTGTGAGGCATTGATTTCTTTCTGAAGCTGGCTGTAGAGCACCCAACCGAGAAAAACGATCGGAAGGAGCCAAAGTATACTAATCAGCGCAAACTTTTGGTTGTAGCTAAGGCGATTCATCAATGCAATCGCGGGGGACATGAAAGCGTTCAAGTAATCTCCTCAGGTAGCGCGCTATGCCAGCAAGGTCTCGCGCCACATATTTGTGTTGTTCGGTCTCAATTCTAGTTAGTTGTGTTATCGACTAGCTTGGCCGTAAATTTAGTCCAAAAAATGAATTTTGCTATTAAGCATAGGCTCACAAAACGCGAACAGGGTAATGTTTCCTGCCAATAGGCGTGTTTAACATGCGCTTACAATGATTTAATGTATTAGCAGAACGATTTCATATTGAATGCACATAGAATGTGCGACCCTAGATAAACAATAAAAATAGTACGATTAATCTGTCCCTGACATAGTGAGAGAGCACCGAGTGTCTGAGTTACACGAAACGCCTGAACAAGCAAACCTACAAAGTATCGAGAGTGATCCCGTTGCTACTGAATTGGCTCTGTTTGACCGCTTGCCGTTCTCTTTCGCAAAGAAGCAGGGCGCGGTGATCGTTCAGGATGGTGAGTCGCAAAAAATTGTATATCGGCCTGGCCTGACCAGTTTAGCGTTTGCGGAGTTGAATCGAATTACACGCGGTCGCCTTGATTTTGAGTTGGCGAGTGAGCAGGAGTTTGATGAATACCTGAATATTGCCTATCAGAATGACTCTGCCGAAGCGATGCAGATGGTTGAAGGCTTGGGCGACGACATGGATCTTACCAGTCTTGCTAACTCTGTGCCCGAGACAGAAGATTTGCTCGAGCAGGAAGACGATGCGCCCATTATTCGCCTCATTAACGCGATTTTGACTGAGGCGGTAAAAACTGCAGCATCGGATGTTCACATTGAAACCTTCGAAAAGCAGCTCATCGTGCGGTTTCGCATCGATGGGATTCTGCGTGAAATTGTCAAGCCAAAACGTGCCTTGGCGCCATTACTTGTTTCGCGTATCAAAGTAATGTCTAAGCTAGATATTGCCGAAAAACGAATCCCCCAAGATGGTCGTATTTCACTGCGCGTTGGTGGTCGTGAGGTGGATATTCGTGTTTCGACAATGCCTTCGGCAAATGGAGAGCGCATCGTACTTAGGCTGCTCGACAAAAATGCGGGACGGCTGCGGCTGGATCATTTGGGTATGACTGATCGAGATTTGAATGCGCTAAAGAGCATACTCGCCCAACCGCATGGCATTATGCTTGTCACGGGTCCGACAGGGTCTGGTAAAACCACTACGCTCTATGCGGGGCTTTCTGAGATAAACGACCGCTCTCGCAATATCCTTACCGTTGAAGATCCTATTGAGTACAACCTTCCAGGCATTGGGCAAACACAAGTCAATACAAAGGTTGATATGACCTTCGCGAGAGGTCTTCGCGCTATATTGCGGCAAGATCCAGATGTCGTGATGATTGGTGAAATCCGTGATCTAGAGACGGCAGAAATTGCAGTGCAGGCGAGTTTGACGGGCCACCTCGTTTTATCAACGTTACACACAAATACGGCCGTTGGCTCGATTACTCGGTTGATGGACATGGGGGTCGAACCGTTCCTGATTAGTAGTAGTCTCGTTGGAATTATTGCTCAGCGCCTTGTTCGTGTTTTGTGTGAACAATGCAAAGAGCCTTATGAGGCAGATGAAGGTGTGGCGCGTTTGCTGGGTGTCGATCCTGCAGCGGCTCCGACGCTTTATAAGGCCAAGGGCTGCTCTGAGTGTAACCATCTTGGTTACAACGGCCGAATGGGTATCTACGAAGTGGTCGAGATAGAAGCGAAATTAAGAGCGCTTATTCATGATCGCGCGGGTGAACAACAGCTCGAGCAGCTTGCGCGCGAACAGTCGCCGGGGATTTTTGATGACGGCGTTCGTAAGGTGCTTAGCGGCATAACGACCGTGAATGAATTGCTGCGCGTTACCCATAAAGGATAACTATGGCTGCTTTTGATTATGTCGCTTTAGACCAGCGTGGCCGTAAGCAAAAAGGTGTGCTTGAGGCGGATTCTGCGCGTCAAGTAAGGCAATTGCTGCGCGACAAGGGCTGGATGCCGCTTGAGGCTAATCAAGCTGTTGAGAAAAAGGGTTCGAACGGGTTGCTGGTGCGTCGCAAGGGCTTGAGCGTTCGGGATCTCGCCTTAATAACAAGGCAGATTGCGACACTCGTTCAGAGCGGTATACCGATTGAGGAAACGCTCACAGCAGTAGCGTCGCAAAGCGAAAAGCCGGCGATACGGAGTATGATTTTGGCCATTCGGTCAAAAGTGATGGAAGGCTTTACGCTGGCTGACAGTCTTGCAGAGTATCCGGGCGCTTTTCCTAAACTCTATCGTTCAACTGTTGCGGCGGGTGAAGCTGCGGGACATTTAGACCTGGTGCTGAATCGTTTAGCGGATTACACCGAGAGTCGACAAGCTGCGCGGCAAAAAATACAGCTCGCTGCGATCTACCCAATTATCCTCTCTGTCGTCGCCATTGCCATTGTGGTGTTCCTACTCACCTATGTTGTTCCCGATATTATTGAAGTGTTCATCAACAATGGTCAGGCCTTGCCACCGCTAACCCAGGGGCTGCTTAATGTTAGCGATTTCCTCGCAGCTTGGGGTGGGGCGCTTGCGGTGTTGATGTTTCTTGCATTTGTCGTCTTTCGTTACATGCTGCGCAAGAAAAGTTTTCGTTTTGCTTGGCATAAACAGTTACTCATGATGCCTTTTGTTAAAAAGCTTAGCCGCGGCACAAATACCGCGCAATTTGCAAGCACACTAAGCATTCTTACGAGCTCTGGCGTCCCTCTGGTCGAGGCGATGAAAATTAGCTCTGAGGTGCTCGGTAACGACTGCCTAAAAGGATCTTTACAGGTTGCCGCTCAACAAGTTAGTGAGGGCGCCAGTCTCCACAAGGCGCTAGACAATACCGGTTACTTTCCACCAATGATGGTACACATGATTGCAAGTGGAGAATCTAGCGGTGAGCTGGATCAAATGTTGGAACGAACTTCGTCGCATCAGGAGAGCGATTTAGCCGCGTTAATTGAGACAATCGTTGGGCTATTCGAACCTCTTATGCTGCTGTTTATGGGGGCGGTCGTTTTGGTGATCGTGCTCGCTATTATGTTGCCAATACTTGGTATGAGTAATTTGGTCGGTTAAAAATAGAAGTTTAAATAAGGTATAGGTATGGAAATGCGATCGTTGAATCAGTCCTCTAAGCAGTCTGGCTTTACGCTAATCGAAATAATGGTAGTGATGGTGATTTTGGGATTGTTAGTGGCTGTAGTTGCGCCAAACATTCTAGGGCGTGGCGAAGAAGCGAGAATCGGCGTTGCGAAAACGCAACTTAGGAATATTTCCAGTGCGCTTGATTTGTACAAACTCGATAATTTTAATTATCCCAGCACAGAACAAGGGTTAGAGGCCTTAGTCTCCAAGCCCTCCGGTTCGCCCGAAGCTAAAAACTGGAATAAGGGTGGTTATTTGCCAAGCGTGCCTAAAGACCCTTGGGGCGTTGAATACCAATATGTCAGCCCAGGCTCTGAAGGCCCTTATGATTTGTATTCTTTCGGTCCTGATCAGCGCGAAGGCGGCGACGAAGAGGGTGCGGACATTAGTGTTCATGATCTTAACTAGTTTTATCTAGCGCTCATCTTGTCGGTGGCCCTTTGAGGAGCAACATCATGCGTTCTGCACGATTGAGTCAGTTTGGCTTCACGCTTATAGAGCTGCTCGTCGTGATGGTATTGCTTGGTTTGTTAACGAGCCTTGCAACAACGTCAATCGGCGGAAATCAAACAAGAGAGCTCGAAATCGAAACCAATCGCCTGCATGCATTGCTTCGCACGGCTGCCAATGAGGCAGTATTCACCAATACCGAGATTGGTATGCAGATTTTCGAAGAGGGGTATAGCTTTATTACCTACGACGAGGATGCGCAGTCTTGGCAAACGGCTTCAAGCACTATTTTGCAAGCCAACGAGCTGCC
>NZ_LWFU01000320.1:0-5529 GCF_001635135.1 Oleiphilus sp. HI0080 | reverse complement strand
CATGACGCGCAACAACGACTCTGCCAACCGCGGGCTCTGCAAATTTAAGCCCGGGCGGCACTAGGCGCGCATAAGCGAGAATGGCGCCACTTTGATCACGACAAAAAACGTGTAATGCATCGTCATCTTTGGTATCGATATCCGGATAAATGCAGTCCTGCTCGATCACAAACACATCCTGACGCAGCATCAAAATTCGATGCATCTCGTGCGCGCTCATCTCTGTAAAAGGCTTACTAAACCAAGTAATCGCGTTTTTATTCATCAAATCGTCTTTTAATTGTTTACCCGCATGAAGATTGTGGAATAATACATCTCTAAAGGCGTGCACTAAACGATAATCATAACTTTGAGCCACGTTGTACATCATGAAGTTAAAAGCATTTCTCAAAAAAACACTCGTTTCATCCGAATTGGATCAGAAACTCGATCGCATCAAAAATCCTGTTGGGTCTCTAGGTTACGATCCTTGGGGCCTCAACACAGATACCAACAAAATTATGTTCTCCCTATTTTCGACCATTTACGACAAGTACTTTCGTGTCGAAACACATGGCATCGAACATATTCCTAGTAGTGGTCCGGTGTTGATCGTGGCGAACCATAGTGGACAGTTGCCTATCGATGGAACGCTCATTGGCTATGCTGTGGCAAACCGGGAGCATGCTCCGCGCTATCCACGAGCAATGATAGAGCGATTTTTTCCTACTGTTCCTTATGTTGGCAATGTACTCAATCAGTTAGGCGCAGTGCTTGGAGACCCAACCAACTGTGCCAAAATGCTAGATAATGGCGAGGCCGTTATCGTCTTTCCGGAAGGTATTAGAGGCTCTGGTAAACCCTATAGCAAACGTTATGAATTGCAGCGATTTGGCAATGGCTTTGTACGACTCGCCATGGAGCACAATACGCCTATCGTGCCCGTTGGTGTGGTTGGCTGCGAAGAAACGATTCCCGCTATTGCGAACATAAAACCACTCGCAAAAATGCTTGGCATTCCTTACGTGCCGGTTGCCCTGCCCGTTATTTTTCCAGCCAAGGTACACCTCAACTTTGGTAAGCCAATTTACTTTGATAATGAAGAGCTCACCGAAGATCAAGTTGTAAGACGCGTAGAGAAAGTCAAAAAAGCAATTAACGGCTTGATAGCAAAAGGCCTAGAACAGCGTAAAAGTATTTTCTGATGACAGCACCTAACAAAAAAACGACCACCGCTAAAAAAACCGCGCCAAAAAGAAAATCGGCCTCGGTGAAGAAAAAACCAACGGTTCTTATTACCGGCGCTGCAGGCGCTTTGGCGCAGCAAGTAATTCAGCGCTTAAGAGATCATGTTCAGATAGTCGCCGTCGATTTTCGACAAGAGACCTATCACAGCGATGATATTCCAAGTTACAAGTTGGATTACAACAAGCGCGTCTTTGAAGATCTTTTTAAGAGCTATGATTTTGACAGCGTCATCCATCTTGGGCGAATTCAAAGCAGCGAAGAAACCATGATGCGGCGCTACAACGCCAATGTACTTGGTACGCAAAAGCTAATGGATTTGGCGCACAAGTATGGCATCCGTCACGTGCTCATTTTGTCGACGTTCCATGTGTATGGTGCCGATGCTTACAACCCTGCGTTGATAGATGAGACTGCGCCGCTCAAAGCGGCCGAACTCACCCAAGACCTTGTAGACTCGGTGGAACTTGAAAACCTCGCCAATATTTACTTGTGGAAGTATCCAGATCTACACATCACGATTTTGCGTCCATGCAACATCGTCGGCCCCGGCGTAAACAACACCATAAGCCGACTGCTCTCAAGCAAGTTCCCCCCATGTTTGCTTGGTTTCTCTCCGATCATGCAATTCATTCATATTGATGACATGGCAGATGCGATAGAACTTGCCTACAAAAAATGCCATCGAGGCGTGTTCAATGTTGCACCAAGCGACTGGGTCGCTTATCAAGACGCTTTAGAGCTATGTGGCTGCACCCCCATTCCTGTGCCGTCCATTCCGCCTCTTTTACCAAAAATGATTGCGCGAATATTGAACCTAAAATCGTTCCCTTCCTACCTCATCAACTACTTCAAATATCCTGTTGTGATCGATGGCCGTGACTTTGAAGAGACATATGGCTTTAAACCAAAGCATCCACTTCGCGACATATTCCGTAGCTACAGAGACTTTAAACAATCTTAGCAAAGAGAGGACAAGGTGGAGCTACTGAGCGAAGAACAGGTGCAATGCCCTTTCTGCTGGGAGCGCTTCACGATCTTGGTTGATCGCAGTGTAGAGCATCAGGAATATGTCGAGGACTGTTTCGTTTGCTGTCGCCCCATTTTATTCGACGTTGTGTGTGACAGTGAGCACGTCACGATTCATGCAGAACGCGAGAGCGACTGATCAACGAGCACCGTATGAGCAACCGCACTAACGAGTAGTGGAGATTAGTAGAAAAATACAAGAACCGAACAAAGAACGCTGAGCGCGTAAATCACAGCTCAGAAAAGGTAGATAGGCCGCATATTCATGCAACCCACCTACTCTGCTTAAAGGCCATTAGATGCCAAAATTCAAACCAATATAGATGCTAACAGGCGTATCATCCTGTTCCACGGTTACTCGGTTAAAAAATGAGTCTCTAAATTCAATGTCTTGCCAATAACGCTTTCCAATATCGAGGCCGATCAGAAAGTCCGCTTTTTCACTGATCTTTTTCTCGAGCCCCAAACCTGCCACGAGGGCAAAGTAGCCCAAAGACTCGTCTTCATATTGCACAAAAACATCGTCTTCAAGCTCTGTCGAACCGATCGCCGCACCAATTTTCCAAAACGGTCTGAACGCGTCATCATCACCGAAGGCATATCGAATATTTCCACCTACACCGACAACGCCGTTATCAAATGCGTCGTAGTCTTCGAGCTCTAGATAACCCTCAAAACGGGCGCCGGAAACTTTTTTCGCGCCAAACTTGAAACGCACACCAGTACGATCAAAGGTCTCCGAAAGCGAAATACCCGCCGCTTTTCCATTGATTTTCGATTCACCTGTAAACAACTCTAAACCTAAAATCGTTTGTGAAGCTTGCGTCTTAGCCGACTCGTCTTGCGACTCTTCTTGCGACAATACCTTCGCTGTCTCTTCTGCATGGGCACCAAGGGCAAGTGCACCCAACAACAAAGAACTTACGATGCGCTTTTTGCTTACCATTCTTATTTCCTGTTTTGTATTTGAATTTTTATAGGACAAAAAAATACCCCTCAGACGAGGGGTATTTTCATCGAGAATATTACGGGTATTACTCTTTGCCGTAAACGTTGTTTTCCTGCTCTTGAACACGAATAAAGGTTGTCCGCTTTGAAAGCTCTTTCAAGCTTGCTGCACCGACATAAGTACATGTTGAGCGAACGCCACCGAGTACGTCTTGAACGGTGTTATCGACAGGTCCTTTGTACCGCATTTCAACTGTCTTACCTTCAGAAGCGCGGTAGTTGGCAACGCCTCCAGAGTGTTTGTTCATCGCTGTAGATGACGACATGCCGTAAAACAGTTTATACGTCTTACCATCACGTTCGACCATCTCGCCGCCAGATTCGTCGTGGCCTGCGAGCATTCCTCCGAGCATGACAAAGTCCGAGCCGCCGCCGAATGCCTTGGAGACGTCACCAGCACAAGTACAGCCGCCATCAGAAATAACATGCCCACCTAAGCCGTGCGCCGCATCTGCACATTCAATGCCTGCTGACAACTGCGGATATCCTACGCCAGTCTTAACACGCGTGGTACACACTGAACCTGGACCAATACCGACTTTGACGACATCGGCACCTGAAAGCAGCAGCTCTTCCGTCATTTCACCCGTCACCACGTTTCCAGCGATGATAATGATCTCGGGCAGATCAGCGCGAGCACGACGGACAAAGTCAACAAAGTGTTGCGAGTAACCATTGGCGACATCAATACATAAGAAGCGCATCTTGGGGTTTTGAGCAATGATGGCTTTTACTTTCTCAAAGTCTTCATCAGAAGTGCCTGAAGAAACCATCACATGGTCGTAAATCGAATCATCTTGCTTAGAAAGCCACTCAGCCCATTGCTCAACGGTATAGTGCTTATGAATAGCCGTCAGCATCTTATATGAGGCGAGTTTCTCTGCCATCTCGAACGTCCCTACGGTATCCATATTAGCCGCAACGACCGGGACACCCGTCCATGTTTGACCGCTATTTCTAAAGGTGTAAGTTCGCTCCACGCTCACTTGTGAGCGACTCTTTAGCGTTGAACGCTTTGGACGAATAAGCACGTCCTTGAACCCAAGTTTAATGTCATTCTCGATATGCATCTGGTATTTCACCCGTGTTTGAAACCGAAATTACACGCCTACGCGTGTTAGCGGGACGGGATTATAGGGGGAGAATTTTGAAAAAGGGAGTGAATTTGATCGAATTTACAGTGCTTAAAATTCGATCAAATGCCCCTATTTTTGAGAACACCTTAAATATCAACCACTTGGTCAGGTTTAGACGAAAAACCAAGGCCTGATCAAGAAAAAGATTCCAGCGGCCAGTCCAGCTGAACAAGGTACCGTTACAATCCAGGCGGTCACAATCTTCTTAATTGCCGAACGCTTTACAAGCTGCTCACGATAGATCGACTTAAGCTGCTTACGCTCTGCCTTCGTAATACCAAGGCTCGACTTGTTAACCTTCGCGGCGTTCAACAGATCTTCCATTTCTTTCAGGTCTGCTTGTTCGAAGTTTTCTAGAAACTCCTGCAAACGCTTCTTCTCATCGCCCTCGTGCTGTTCCGCCATTTTGTGGAGTTTAATCGCTGACTGGAAACGCATGTACTCCCGAAGAAAGCCAACACCAAATACACCGCCGACGGCAATATGCGTAGAGCTGACTGGCAAGCCAAGCTGAGACGCGATAATGACCGTAATTGATGCGGCCAAGGCAACACAGAAAGCGCGCGATTTATCAATATCCGTAATTTCAGAACCGACGGTTTTGATCAGCTTAGGTCCAAACAGGAGCAGACCCAGTGCAATACCAATAGCACCAATCATCATCACCCATAACGGGATTGCCGCTTTGGCGGAAACGCCGTCGTTCTGTATCGCATCGGCAATCGCAGCTAGTGGGCCAACAGCATTCGCTACGTCGTTGGCTCCATGCGCGAAACTCAAGAGTGCTGCGGCGAAAATCAACGGCCAAGTAAAGAGATTGTTAACGCCCTCAGAATTATTGTCATTGACTTTTGCCGCCTTCCCTACCGCTACTTTGCTCAAAGCAAACACGGCAACAGCGACCGCTAAGCCGAGCATGGCCGCCTCAAAGAAAGACATCGGAAAAATTTTCTTCAAGCCTTTTACAGCGAGATACGTCGCAAACGACCAAGCCATAATACCGAGCAAGTATGGGACATATCGTTTTGCGGCACCAAGCATGTCATCACTGTGCATGATGTTGCGCTTTATATAGAGTTGAAAGCCAGCGGCTATTAAACCACCCAGCACCGGAGAGATCACCCAGCTCGCG
>NZ_LWFU01000319.1:0-6553 GCF_001635135.1 Oleiphilus sp. HI0080 | reverse complement strand
TCTTCTTCTCCGGCCTGCCCCGTCTCCAGAGAACCTAGGCAGCCCAACTCACCTTCTACCGAGACACCACACGCATGCGCCATCTCAACAGTGCGGCGAGTAACATCAACATTGTATTCATAATCTGTGGGCGTCTTACCGTCTTCTCCCAGAGAACCATCCATCATGACCGATGAAAAACCGAGTTGTATTGAACGCTGGCAAACCGAAGGGGACGTGCCGTGGTCTTGGTGCATGACAACCGGAATGTGCGGAAATTCTTCAATCGCGGCGAGAATAAGGTGACGCAAGAATGGTGCACCTGCATACTTTCGTGCTCCTGCAGATGCCTGAACAATTACCGGGCTATCGGTTTGATCTGCCGCTTCCATAATCGCGCGCATTTGCTCGAGGTTATTTACGTTAAAAGCCGGAACGCCGTAACCATGCTCCGCGGCATGGTCCAGCATTTGTCGCATACTAATTAAAGCCATTTTTTTCGCTCCTGAAGAAAATTATTGTTGCGCGCGCTCTGTTAGCATCGCGACCGCTGGCAGTGTCTTGCCTTCTACAAACTCAAGGAAAGCGCCACCACCTGTGGAAATATAAGAAACCTTATCAGCAATCCCGTACTTATCAACCGCTGCGAGTGTGTCACCTCCGCCAGCAATCGAGAATGCGTCGCTCGCTGCAATCGCTTCGGACAGCGCTTTCGTGCCTTCGCCAAACTGATCAAACTCGAACACGCCAACAGGGCCGTTCCATATGATGGTTCCGGCACTTTTAATAATCTCTGCAAATTGTGCCGACGTTTGCTGACCAACATCAAAGATCATATCCGCATCCGTCACATCATCAGCGGCTTTTGCGGTGGCAACAGCTGTTTCGGAGAACTCTTGACCAACAACGACATCAACAGGTGTCGGGATCGAGGTTTTCGATGCAAGCACACGTGCATTATCTAAAAGGTCGGCTTCATAAAGCGACTTACCGACTGGTTTACCTGCCGCAGCTAAGAATGTATTCGCAATACCACCACCGACTATTAATTGATCGACTTTCTCTGAAAGCGATTCGAGCACAGTCAGTTTAGTAGAGACTTTTGAGCCACCAACGATCGCCACGAGTGGCCGCTTAGGCGTCTGCAAGGCTTTCCCTAACGCGTCTAGCTCAGCGGCGAGTAATGGACCTGCACACGAAACAGGCGCAAAACGCCCGACACCATGGGTAGATGCCTGAGCTCGGTGTGCAGTGCCAAAGGCGTCCATTACATATACATCACACAAAGAGGCGTAGAGTTTGGAAAGCGCTTCATCGTCTTTTTTCTCGCCCTTGTTAAATCGAACGTTTTCAAAAAGCACTACATCGCCGCTGCTAATATCGTCCGGAGCTTTCAGCTCCTTGACCAAAGGCACAGGCTTGCCTAAGAGCTCTGAGAGGTGCTCCGCAACGGGCTTCAAGGAGAACTCGTCTGCATACTCGCCCTCAGTCGGACGCCCTAAATGGGACATCAGCATCACTTTAGCCCCTGCGTCGCACGCCGCCTGGATCGTTGGAAGCGATGCGCGGATGCGAGCATCGCTGGTCACCTTACCGTCTTTTACAGGGACATTTAGGTCCTCACGAATAAGGACGCGCTTCCCTTTCAGGTCAAGGTCAGACATCTTGATAACGTTCATATGGTTTTACCTACAAAAAGTTCTAAAACAAAACTAAATTAATTCAAATACTCACGACACCAGTGATCAGCCACATCAAGCATGCGATTAGCGAAGCCCCACTCATTATCAAACCAAACCAGAACCTTAACGAGACTGCCTTGGCTAACCCGAGTCTGGCTGCCATCAATTGTGCAAGAATGCGCATCTTGAATGAAGTCGCTCGAAGCTAAGGGCTCTTCGGTGTAAGCCATCACGCCGCAGTACGATGTGCGAGCGCGCTCTGCGAGCAGAGCATTGACTTCAGCAGCAGAAACATCGCGCTCGACAACAACGTTAAGGTCTATCGCAGAAACGTTGATCGTCGGCACTCGCATGGCGACTGCATTTAAACGCCCTTCTAGCTCTGGTAAAAGACGCTCGATCCCTTTTGCAAGCGCAGTCTCAACAGGGACCATATTGCTCATTGCGCTTCGGGTTCTCCGGAGGTCTTTGTGGTGGTATGCATCAATGATTGGTTGATCATTCATTGCAGAGTGTATCGTCATCAGGCTACCTGACGCGATACCGAAACTTTCGTGAAGCGAGTGGAGAACGGGCACAATTGCATTCGTCGTACAAGATGCATTTGAAACGATGAAATCATTTCGGGTTATGGTGTCTTCATTAACGCCAAAAACAACCGTCTTATCAACATCGCTACTAGCGGGCTGAGAAAACAATACGAACTTAGCGCCCGCATTTATATGTTTCTGAGCATCGGCTCGAGTCGCGTAAACACCTGTACATTCGAGCACGATATCAACCGAAAGTTCTTTCCACCTTAAGCTATCAAGGTCTTCGAAGTGAGATAAGTTTATCTCGTCACCATCGACTTCAAGTGTATTCTTATCCTTCACAGAAACTGGCAAACGGAACCGACCATGCGTGCTATCGTAGCGCGTGAGATACGCCACCGTATCGATATCCGCAAGTTCATTAATCGCCACTATCTCGCAGGATTTACGCACATTACTCGAATAAAGCGCCCTTAAGACGCTTTGCCCAATTCGGCCATAGCCATTAATGGCAATACGCCACTTCATACACGTTCGCCTTGGCTAATTAAAGCAACTCTTCTGCTGTCGCAATCACGTTTTCGACTGTGAAACCGAACTCTTCAAACAACAAATTAGCAGGTGCAGACTCACCAAAGGTTTCCATGCCGATAACGCGGCCGTCCAAACCGACATATTTATACCAAAAGTCACTAATTCCAGCTTCAATCGCAACGCGGGCTGTGACATCAAGAGGTAAAACACTCTGCTTATACTCTGCACTCTGACGATCGAAAACGTCAGAAGACGGCATCGAAACCACACGCACATTTTTGCCTGAGGTGCTTAATTCGTCTGCAGCTTGCTGGGCCAACGCGACTTCTGAACCAGTCGCAATAAGAATGAGATCAGGCGTTCCTGAACAGTCTCTAAGAACATAGGCTCCTTTCTCGATATCGGAAACCTGATCAGCATTTCGCTCTTGATGCGGAAGGTTTTGACGTGAAAAAACAAGCGATGAAGGGCCGTCTCTACGCTCAACTGCAGCTTTCCAAGCAACCGCCGACTCAACAGCATCACAGGGCCGCCAACAATCCATATTCGGAGTCGTGCGCAGAGATGCCATTTGCTCGACGGGCTGGTGCGTCGGGCCGTCTTCACCCAAACCGATAGAGTCATGTGTGTACACAAAAATAGAACGCTGCTTCATAAGCGCAGCCATGCGCACAGCGTTGCGCGCATATTCCATAAAGATCAAGAATGTTGCACCGTAAGGTACAAAACCACCATGCAGGGCGATACCGTTCATGATCGCCGACATACCAAATTCGCGAACACCATAGTGTAGATAGTTGCCCGAAGCATCATCCGCCGTAACGGCCTTAGAATCGCTCCACATGGTTAAGTTGGAGGGTGCCAAGTCCGCTGAACCGCCCATTAGTTCTGGCAACAAGGGACCAAACGCATTCAGAGTATTTTGAGATGCTTTTCGACTTGCAACCGTATTGCCGTCCTGTTGGCATTGTTCAATATAAGCCTGCGCTTTCGCAGCGAAATCAGCAGGTAGATCACCAGCAAGGCGTCGTTTAAGCTCAACCGCCAAATCTGGATAAGCTGATGCATAGGTATCAAAACGAGAATTCCAGCTCGCCTCTGATGCTGCACCTTTGTCTTTCGCGTTCCATGCACTATAAATGTCTTCCGGAACCTCAAAAGGGCCATGCTCCCAGCCAAGCTTTTCTCGGGTTAGGACGATCTCATCGTCACCAAGAGGGGCCCCGTGACAATCTTCTTTACCTTCTTTATTTGGGGAGCCGAAACCGATCACTGTTTTACAGCAGATAATTGTTGGCTGTGTTGTGTTGGCTTTCGCTTGCGCTAACGCAGCTTCGATGGCATCTGAATCGTGGCCATCTACCGCTGGAATGACTTGCCAGCCATATGATTCGAATCGCTTCGGAGTATCGTCAGTGAACCAACCTTCAACTTCACCATCGATAGAAATGCCGTTGTCATCGTAAAAGACGACCAGTTTGCCCAAGCCTAAGGTGCCAGCCAGTGAACATACTTCGTGAGAAATACCTTCCATCAAGCAGCCATCGCCTGTAAACGCATAAGTATAATGGTCAACAATCTCATGGCCATCACGATTAAATTGCGCCGCAAGCGATTTTTCAGCGATCGCCATGCCAACAGCATTCGCGATGCCTTGCCCAAGCGGACCTGTCGTCGTTTCAACACCAGGGGCATAGCCATATTCCGGGTGACCCGGAGTTCTGGAGTGCAACTGTCGGAAATTTTTTAGGTCATCAATGCTGAGATCATAGCCAGTAAGGTGCAATAGCGAATAAATAAGCATAGAGCCGTGACCATTTGACAGAACAAAGCGGTCGCGATTTGCCCAGTCTGGGTTCGCAGGATTGTGATTTAAATGGCCGTTCCATAATACTTCTGCGATATCCGCCATACCCATCGGCGCACCGGGGTGGCCTGACTTGGCTTTCTGAACTGCGTCCATACTTAAAGCGCGAATGGCGTTCGCTAGATGACGGCGTGATGGCATCGATGATCTCCCAGGAATTGAATAATTGAATCTGCTTGAAAAAAGCGCGTGTATTTTCGCTTAAATGTGATGGCTGAGCAACAGCCACCGCTATGCGGTGGCAAAATAACTCAGATTCTCGCTAGCTGGCGTGCGTTGTACTTTGTGCGAGATCAAGAAGCTCTCGTAAGGCAACTGAGTACATTGCGTATTCGGCATCGTCGGTTGCCTTCAGCTCGGTAAGCGTTTGCTGCCAACGGGAAACCAAGTCAGAATGCTGCTCCATCCAAGAGTCGATGCGTTTTTGCATATCCTTCGGAGAGCCCTTCATATTAAGCAAGCCGACCGTTAACGCCCGCTGCTGCCAATCCAAGTCCTCTCGAAACGCCTCACGAGCCAGCGCCTGCCAATGAGTAGAAGGCGTCAGCGAGTCGATCTGCTGCGCAAACCAATTCAAATCAAGATAATCGCCAATGCTGTAGTAGACCTCAGCCACTCTCTCTAATGAGGCGCTCGAACTTTCATGCGCTTCAATGATGCCAAGGGCGGCGTAGGTAAAGCTCGCTCCTGAAACAAGGCCTGCAACATCCTCTGGCACACCTTCCTCCACAAGCGATTGGTGTCTCTGCTCCCAGCGATCTTTAACACTACCTCTTAAGTATTTATGCAAATCGCTAGAAATTTGAGTCACACCTTTTGAGAAGCGCTCTATGTCGGCAAGCACCTTGAGCTCAGAGCGTCGATTTCTAATCAACCATCGTACAGCCCTGCGCATGAGCGACATGAGCTGGGTCATCATCTCAATTTGTGTGGCGGCAGACACTTTATAATCAAGACCTTCGATCGTCTCCCACCAATGATCTAGTTTAAAAACATCCCGCGCAATGAGGTAAGCCATGGCAATCGATGTTGCATTCGCCCCCGTAGAGTTGTTCAAGCGCGCCACAAACGAAATCCCCATGTGGTTGATCATATCGTTAGCAACTTGCGTTGCGACAATTTCACTATGCAACTGATGATTGTCGATCTCTTTTTTAAACTTTTTACTCAAGCGAGCTGGAAATACTCGGTGTATCTCTGACGAAACGTAGTCGTCCGCAGTAAAGCACTCTTGATTAAGCGCTTCCTTCATATCCCCTTTAACATAAGAGATCAGCACCGCAAGCTCAGGACGCGTCAACCCTTTTCCATTGGATTTGCGTTCGATCATTTGCTCCTCAGATGGAAGGAACTCAAGTTCACGATTTAGCTTTCCTGCCGACTCAAGCGAGTTCATTAACCGTCGATATTCTTCGATACGCGCTACTGCTTCGTAGTTAGCAATACTAATTGCTTGCGTTTGCCTATAGTTATGTCGAAGAACATGTTCCGCTACATCATCGGTCATGTCATAAAGCAGACTATTTCTTTGTTTTTCAGTTAAATCTCCTGCTGTTACCACACCATTGAGCAAGATCTTGATATTCACTTCGTTGTCAGAGCAATCAACGCCCCCTGCATTATCAATGAAATCCGTGTTCAGCAAGCCGCCCTGGGTGGCGAATTCAATTCGGGAATTCTGCGTCATTCCTAAATTGCCACCTTCACCAATCACTTTCACTTTCAGGTCTTTCGCATCAACCCGAAGGCCGTCATTCGCCTTGTCTCCGCAATCTGCATGACTCTCATGAGACGCTTTAATGTAGGTTCCTATCCCGCCGAACCATAACAAATCCATGTCAGCTTTTAATATCTCATGTATCAATGCTGTCGGTGCGAGCGCAGCGACGTCAAGGCCTAGCCATTTTTTAATTTCTGGGGTGAGTTTGATGGACTTTGCGTCACGACTAAAAATTCCA
>NZ_LWFU01000318.1:0-16772 GCF_001635135.1 Oleiphilus sp. HI0080 | reverse complement strand
CTACAGACACTTGCGCTGAGCCCTTACGACTACTGGGTGGCCAGCATAGGCTCTCTGGTTTTGTTCTTAGCCCTCACGAAAGCGCTCGACCCCAACTCCTACCTTAGCCCCAAGAGCGCCTTTTATCATGGTTGGCTGATTGGTTTCGGCTTATTTGCCTCAGGCGCTTCGTGGGTTTATGTCAGCATCAACACTTACGGCAATGCCCCTCCAGCATTAGCCGGTTTCCTTACGTTATTCTTTGTTGCCGCACTGGGTTTGTTTCATGGTTTCATGTTTTGGCTCTATTCGAAGTTAAAGTCCAAGTATTTGGGTTTTAACGTGCTTCTCTTTGCGACACTGTGGGTGGGAAACGACTTAGTACGCAGCGTGTTCCTCACCGGTTTTCCATGGCTGTTTATCGGCGACTCACAGCTTGATGGCCCATTATCCGGATGGCTACCCTTGATTGGCAGCTACGGAACAACCCTCATACTTAGTATTACCTCCGGCGCCTTAGTTGCGCTCAGCATTGATCGACAACACCGTACCGCCTTGCTTGTAACACTCCTTTTGATAGCGCTATGGACTCCGGGTTATCTTTTGAAGGACAAAAACTGGACGGTTTCAACAGGAAAGCTGCAGGAAGTCGCTTTGATCCAATTGAACATTCCTCAAGAATTAAAATGGAAAAGCACCCAACGCCCCAAAACAATCGATTTACTTCGAAAAATGACCGAGGCTCACTTAGATAAAGACGTGATTTTCTGGCCAGAAACCGCCGTACCTCTTTTTTACACTTCAGCAAGGCCATTGCTGAGCCAATTTGGTCGAAAAGCCGAGGCTCAAAACGCCACGATCGTCACTGGCATTCCCTATAGCGGGTGGGATTCCGAAACAAAGAGCACGGTCATACACAACAGCGTGCTCGCAATAGGAAATGGCGAAGGCATCTATCACAAGCAGAAGCTCGTGCCGTTTGGAGAGTACGTTCCTATGCAAGACGTATTGCGCGGCCTAATTGAGTTTTTTGACCTTCCTATGTCGAACTTTCGCAAAGGTGAAGAAAACCAAAGTATGCTGAGTGTTAACGGTTTCAGTGTATCTCCCTTTATTTGCTATGAGGTTGTGTACCCAGACTTCGTCGCAAATCGCTCGATCGGAGCCGATTACCTACTAACGATCAGCAACGACGCGTGGTTCGGTGAATCAATTGGCCCTCTTCAGCACCTGCAACTTGCCCGCTTACGCGCTCTCGAAAACGGACGTTACATGGTCCGCGCAACGAATAACGGAGTAACCGCAATCATTAATACTAAGGGACAAATCGAAGAGCAGATTCCGCAGTTTTCCCAAGGCACTCTAGAAGGGCAAGTTCGAATATATGAAGGCGAAACCCCGTTCTCGCGAGTTGGATCAATGCCGATTCAGATCTTGTGTATATTTACTGTTTTCATCGGTGTATCTCTTCGCTGGAGGAGCAATAGCAATAAAGCACAGAGCCTTTAGCTCCAAAGATCTGTCTAAGATTGCGATCCGCTTCCATATTTGGTTTCAATGAGCTGTTGAACAGCTACACGCACCGCAAAAACTAAGATAAACTATGCGGCCCATTTTTTTACGCGGGTTTACTCCAAGAGCCCGCGTTGTATAGCGAAGTTAAGAAGAAATATGCAAGAACAATACTCTCCAAAAGACATCGAACAGAGCGCACGCGAATACTGGGAGCAAAACGACAGTTTTGCTGTAACAGAAGACCCTAGCAAAGAAAAATACTACTGCTTATCCATGTTCCCTTACCCTAGCGGTAAGCTTCACATGGGGCATGTTCGAAACTACACCATTGGGGATGTTGTCTCTCGTTACCAGCGCATGCTTGGAAAAAACGTGATGCAACCAATGGGCTGGGATGCATTCGGCTTGCCTGCTGAAAATGCCGCGATAAAAAACGGTGTTGCACCCGCCAAATGGACATACGAAAACATCGAGTACATGAAGAGCCAGCTTAAGCAACTAGGCTTTGGGTATGACTGGAATCGTGAATTTGCAACTTGCCGCCCTGAATACTACAAATGGGAGCAGTGGTTCTTCACGAAGCTTTACGAAAAGGGTTTGGTGTACAAAAAGAACGCGACCGTAAATTGGGATCCTGTCGATCAAACGGTTCTCGCGAATGAGCAAGTGGTCGATGGCCGCGGCTGGCGCTCTGGTGCAATTGTCGAGCGTAAAGAGATTCCGCAATGGTTTATCAAAATCACCGATTACGCCGAAGAACTTCTAACAGACCTCGATCAGCTTGATGAGTGGCCCGAGCAAGTAAAGACGATGCAACGCAATTGGATTGGCCGCTCGGAAGGCCTTGAGTTCGCGTTCAAAATCAAGGATTCCGATGACTCATTGAGCGTCTATACCACACGCCCTGACACGATAATGGGCGTCACCTACGTCGCCGTGGCCGCGCAACACCCGCTCGCAATTGCAGCCGCAGAGAAGAACACAGATCTTCGAGAATTCATCGAAAGCTGTAAGAAAAACAAGGTTGCAGAAGCCGACATGGCCACGATGGAAAAGCAGGGCCTACCGACCGGCTTCAAAGCTATTCACCCTATTACGGGCGAAGAAGTACCCGTGTGGGCCGCCAACTTTGTGTTAATGGATTATGGTTCAGGCGCTGTTATGTCCGTGCCAGCGCACGACGAACGTGATCATGAATTTGCCAAGCAATACAAGCTGCCGATTAAACAAGTGATTGCATCCGAAGATGGTGAGGACCTTGATATCCATGAATGCGCCTTTACTGAAAAGGGTTTACTTGTAAATTCTGGCGAATTTACAGGACTTAGCTCCAAAGAAGCATTTGACGCTATAGCTAAGCGCTTCGAAGAAGAAGACACAGGTAGTCGCAAAGTAAATTATCGATTGCGCGACTGGGGAGTTTCTCGGCAACGTTACTGGGGTGCACCGATCCCCATGAAGTATCTTGAAGACGGTACGGAAATCCCTGCGCCGCTTGAAGAGCTTCCCGTTACCCTACCCGAAGACGTTGAGCTCGATGGCGTAAAATCACCTATAAAAAGTGATCCAGCTTGGGCAAAAACAAGCCATGATGGACAAACTGCGTTCCGTGAAACCGATACATTTGACACATTCATGGAATCGTCATGGTATTACGCACGCTACTGTTCGCCAAACAGCGAAGAGCAAATGCTTGACCCTGAAGCCGCGAATTACTGGCTTCCTGTTGACCAATACATTGGCGGCATAGAGCATGCCATATTGCACCTGCTTTACGCGCGCTTTTATCACAAGCTACTGAGAGATGTCGGGCTGGTCGACAGTGACGAACCATTCAAACGACTGTTGTGCCAAGGCATGGTGCTCGCCGAGAGCTTTTATGAAGAAGACTCAAAAGGTGGCAAAGTCTGGATTTCTCCAACAGACGTTGAGACACAGACTGATGAGAAAGGCAAAACGATACGTTATGTGCACAAAAAAGACGGCAAAGAATTACTAAGTGCCGGCATGAGCAAGATGTCCAAATCAAAGAATAACGGCATCGATCCGCAAACAATTATCGACCAATTTGGTGCCGATACCGTTCGACTCTTTATGATGTTCGCTGCTCCACCAGAACAATCTCTAGAATGGTCTGATAATGCCGTCGAGGGCGCGAATCGCTTCTTGAAGCGTTTATGGAAAGCCGTTAACGAA
This sequence comes from Oleiphilus sp. HI0080, assembly GCF_001635135.1. Taxonomy (NCBI): domain Bacteria; kingdom Pseudomonadati; phylum Pseudomonadota; class Gammaproteobacteria; order Oceanospirillales; family Oleiphilaceae; genus Oleiphilus; species Oleiphilus sp. HI0080. The sequence continues at coordinate 13,082 of NZ_LWFU01000318.1, read as the reverse complement.
CACAAGCTAAACGGTGGCAATGCAGCACTGGTTGCCGACATGCTCAACGATGAGCAAAAAGCACTTCGAAGAAAAACGCATGAAACGATTAAAAAAGTCAGTGACGACTTAGACCGAAGGCTGACTTTCAATACCGCTATTGCTGCCGTTATGGAATTAATGAACAGTGTAAGTAAATTTGTCGACGTTAGTGAGCAAGGCCGAGCTGTAACGCACGAAGCCCTCGAAGCCGCAACACTCTTGTTAGCGCCTATCACGCCGCATATCTGTCACGCATTATGGGAAGAGCTAGGAAACAAAGACAACATTTTAGGTGCGACCTGGCCAAGCTTTGATGAGTCAGCGATGGTAAAAACGACCCAAGAGATTGTTGCTCAGGTAAATGGCAAAGTGAGAGCAAAGCTTACGGTTTCTGCTGATATCGGCAAAGACGAGCTTGAAGCGCTGGCGCTAGCCGATGAGAACGTCCTGCGCTTTACTGAGGGCAAAACAATCCGTAAGGTGATTGTTGTCCCCAACAAACTGGTAAACATAGTTGCAAACTAGATCGAACGAAATCCGCAGCTCGCTCTGTAAAATAGGAGCGGGCATCGCGATCTCTATATCTCTAACGCTTCAAGGGTGCGGGTTTCATGTCCGCACCGCAGACTTGGACTCTCTAGGCTTTAGCGAGGTAAGCCTTAGTTGCGATAAAACCTCATCTTGGGATTTATGTCAGGAACTGGAAAGGGAGCTAGCAAGCCACAAAGTGACAATGACAAAAGACGCGCTTTTTGAGCTTCGAGTTTTTAGTATCGAAGCAAAAGAACGCGTGTTTACGTTGAATCAAGACGCAACGGCGGATGAATACGAACTGACTCGCTCCTTAAAGTTCTCGCTCAAAGAATCCGCAAGCGATGAATCCCAGTACACGAACGAAATCAGTGCTCGACGTATATATCGCCATAGCTCATCTGAATTACTCGCAAAAGACCGAGAGCAAGCGGCGATCACAAAAGCTCTAGATCAAAGTCTAGCGCAAGAGATCATTCGACAACTAACTCTTATTCGTATCGGTAATTGAGACGTGCGGCTTAAACCAGCACAATTACGCTCACATCTAGAGGCTCCGCTCAAACCTGTATATCTGGTCACCGGAGATGAACCGCTACTAATCCAAGAAGCCGTTGACGAAATACGCAGCACCGCGCGACAGCAGGGCTTTGAAGAAAGACAGGTTTTTCACGCTGACCAAAAGTTTGATTGGCAGGCTCTGCTTGAGGAGGCCGGCTCCCTTTCCCTTTTCGCAACCAAAAAAATCATCGAACTGAAGCTGCCAAATGGTAAACCAGGGGTCGTCGGAAGCAAGAAGCTCGTAGAGTTTCTAGAATCCGCTCCTGACGACACTGTACTAATTATAGAGTCGGGAAAAATTGATAGAAACGCGCTTAACTCTAAGTGGTGCAAATCGCTCGATAACAAAGGTGCAATAATACAGGTTTGGCCAATCAAGCCTGAAGAAACCCTTGGCTTCATGCGGCAGCGTGCACACAAGCTAAAGTTGAATATTGAGCATGATGCACTGCAACTTCTGTCGTCAAGACTTGAGGGCAACCCACTTGCGGCAAAACAGGAGCTCGATAAACTGTTACTTTTGCACGGAACAAACCCAATCAGCGTCGGTATGATATTCGAAGAGGTGAAAGACTCCGCCCGGTACGATGCATACGATCTCTCAAAAGCAATGCTCCAGATACGCACTCATGATGCTGTGAACATTTTGCATCATCTCAAAGCTGAGGGCGCGCAACCGTTAGGAGTTTTATGGCCACTGGCTCGTGATGTTCGCGTCATTGCAGGCCTTCTACCTTTAGTCGGGCAACGAAATCGAGTTGAAGCGCATTTCAAGAAGAACCGGATTTTTCCAAACCAGCAGCAAGACTATGTACGCGCGGCCACACACACTAGCGTAAATCAAGCGAATCGAGCACTTGAGCTTCTCAAGCAAGCAGATCAGAGCATAAAAGGCGGGGTCGGCGCTCTTCCCCACTGGATCCTGATTGAAGACGCTGTACTCCAAATATGCGGCGCCAAACTCGGAATATAAAGATATAAAAAAGCCGCTCAATTGAGCGGCTTTTCGTCTTTACCAGCTTAAACTTAGAAGTTTTCAGCCGCTAGCGACATAGTGTCGTCACTACCAGACTTAATAGTCTCGAGCAAAGAGACGGTTTTTGGCAACAGACGGCTAAAGAAGAAGTTAGCGGTCTTGAGCTTACTCGCATAGAAGACGTCTTGTTCTACTTTTGGAGCTGCGGCTTTAACCATGCGCGCCCACATATAGCCATACGCCGTCAATCCAAACATATCCAAGTACTCAACAGCAGCAGCACCAACAGCATTTGCATCACCTTGCGCAGACGTTATAACGTGCTCAGTCGCATCGCTTAAACGTTCAACAGCTGCGGCTAACTGCTCAAGCTTACCAGCCAATGCAGGATTACCAGACTCCTGCTCAATGAACTCAGCGATTTCTTTCGCAAAGATCTCAAAAAGCTTACCGCCGTTGGCGACAATCTTACGCCCCATCAAGTCCATCGCTTGAATGCCATTGGTACCTTCATAGATTTGGGTAATACGAGTGTCACGTACTAGCTGTTCTTGGCCCCACTCGCGGATGAAACCATGACCACCAAAAATTTGTTGGCCAGCGACACATGTATCTAAGGCCCGATCGGTCATATAAGCCTTAGCTATAGGTGTTAGAAGAGCCACCATTGCATCGGCATTCTTTACTTGTTCCGCATCATCCGAAAACTTAGCGATATCAAGAAAACGAGCTACATATGTTGAAAATGCACGACTACCTTCTGTATACGCTTTCATCGTTAGCAACATGCGACGGACATCAGCATGCACAATAATAGGATCTGCTTGTTTCTCTGTTGCAACAGGACCTGTCGCCGACCGGCCTTGAATTCGATCTAGCGCGTATTCACGCGCGTTTTGGTAAGAGCGCTCTGCAGCACCAATACCTTGAATCCCAACACTCAATCGCTCGTAGTTCATCATAGTAAACATCGCTGCAAGGCCCTTGTTTACCTCACCAACAAGCCAACCTTGCGCACCGTCGAAATTCATAACGCAAGTAGCAGACGCCTTGATCCCCATCTTGTGTTCGATCGAACCACACGAAACATTGTTGTTCTCACCAACAACGCCGTTGTCATCAACCTTATTACGAGGCACAAGAAACAATGAAATACCCTTTGAGCCGGCCGGAGCATCTGGAAGCTTCGCCAAGACCAAGTGAATAATATTGTCAGTAAGGTCATTCTCACCACCGGTAATGAAAATCTTAGTACCAGTCACACTGTACGAACCGTCGGCATTTGGCTCTGCCTTAGTGCGAATCATGCCTAAATCGGTTCCGGAATGCGGCTCGGTGAGATCCATTGCGCCAGTCCACTCTCCTGAGTACATCTTGGGCAAATATTTATTCTTTAGCTCTTCTGAAGCGTGCGCATCGATAGCAAGCGCAGCACCTGAAGTTAAGCAAACATACAGACCAAATGAAATGTCAGCCGAGTAAAGCATTTCTTCATACTGAGCACCCAGCATTTTGGGCATACCCATACCTTCATAAACAGGATTACCGGTTAGGCCTGACCAGCCACCTTCTGCGAACGTTTTGTAAGCTTCAACGAACCCCTTAGGGACCGTCACTTTACCGTTGTCGAAGTGACAGCCTTCTTCATCCGCTTCGCGGCTTAATGGCGCAATCAGTGATGCTGTAATCTTTCCAGCCTCTTCCAATATCGCATCTGCTGTCTCCATATCAATCACTTCTTGCGTACCTGCAAGCGAACCCCAAAGCTGCTCGGCTTCGAAAACTTCGTTCATAACAAAGCGGATATCTTGTAACGGCGCTTTATAATCTGCCATGTAATTTCCCTCAAGTATTTTACGGATGCCTAGTCAATTAACTTAAGCATTCTTCGGTCTAGAATTTGTCGCGTATTCTAACGCAAAAAGCCCGCGAAGCGGGCTTTTTAAACTAACAGACAATTAGAAAGCGAAGTTTTCTTCGTCAATTGCCATAATCGACTCACCACCAGCGAGAACCATCTGAGCGTGAGCTGCTGTACGCGGCAAGATACGGTCGTAATAGAACTTGGCAGTCTGAACCTTAGCCGTATAAAAGCCTGTTTCAGTTGTACCAGAAGCTAGCTTCTCTTGAGCAACTTTTACCATCTGTGCCCAGAAGTATGCTAGACATACGTAACCTGAATACATCAAGAAGTCTACAGATGCAGCGCCCACTTCATCGCGATTCTGCATGGCAGTCATGCCAACCTTCATCGTAATATCGCCCCACTCTTTGTTTAGAGTAGAAAGCTTTTCGATAAATGGCTTAAGTTCGGCATTGTCTTCGTTTGCCTGACAGAACTTGTGCACTTGCTTCGTAAAGTTACGCAGCGACGCGCCTTGAGACATTAGAATTTTTCGACCCAACAGATCAAGCGCCTGGATACCAGTCGTTCCTTCATAAAGAAGCGCAATACGCGTATCTCGAACGATTTGTTCCATGCCCCACTCTTGGATAAAGCCATGACCACCAAAAACCTGAACACCGTGGTTTGCAGCTTCATAACCCGCTTCAGTACAGAACGCTTTCAAAATTGGCGTTAAGAAACCAAGCATTTCATCAGCAGCCTTCTGCTCTTCACCTTCACCATGCTGAACAAGGTCGGCTTGTTGAGCCGCGAAGTAAATCATTGCACGTGACCCTTCAGCGATCGCTTTTTGCGTCAAAAGCATACGGCGCACGTCTGGGTGAACGATAATTGGGTCAGCCTTTCCTTCAGGATTCTTAGGACCCGAAAGCGAACGCATTGCTAGACGATCTTTCGCATATGCGAGTGCTCCCTGGAAGGAACCTTCAGCAGCCGCAAGACCCTGAATAGAGGTACCAATACGGGCCACGTTCATGAATGTGAACATGCAGTTAAGACCTTTATTCTCCGGACCGATCAACCAACCTTTTGCACCATCAAAATTCATCACACAAGTCGCGTTACCATGTATACCCATCTTGTGCTCAATTGAGCCGCACGTAACTGCATTTCGCTCACCAGCCTCGCCATTAGTATCCGGCAGGCACTTAGGGACGATGAAAAGCGAAATCCCTTTAGTACCTTCTGGAGCACCAGGAAGACGAGCTAGTACGATATGAACAATGTTGTCCACCATATCGTGCTCACCAGCAGAGATAAATATTTTAGTACCAGTGATGCTGTAAGAGCCATCTGCATTAGGCTCCGCTTTCGTAGTTAGAATACCTAGATCGGACCCACACTGAGGCTCAGTCAAACACATCGTACCGGTCCACTCACCCGAAATTAGCTTGGTGAGATACGTTTCTTGCTGCTCCGGGGTACCGTGTTCTTCTAGTGTCGCGCGCGCACCATGAGACAAACCTGGGTACATACCCCAAGACCAGTTTGATGTACCAATCATTTCGCTAAGGATGATATTAATAGACTCAGGCAAGCCTTGGCCGCCATGCTCTACAGGAGCATTCATCGAAGGCCAACCGCCCTCCACGAACTGCTGATACGCCTCTTTAAAACCAGCGGGAGTCTTAACGCCGTCTTCGCTCCAAGTACAACCTTCTTGGTCGCCACTTTGGTTAATTGGGGCTAGAACTTCTTCACAAAACTTCGCTCCCTCAGTAACAATTGCGTCAACCATGTCCGGCGTCGCTTCAGTAGCACCAATATTCTGATAGTGCTTTTCACTATCAAGCACTTCGTCCATAAGGAACTTAATATCTCTTAGGGGAGCTTTATAATCTGGCATAACGTTAACCTCAAATTTAATCGGTTTCGTTTGAAAACTATTGGATTTAATGAGCAAATCACACATGGGAATTGCCCGACTGAACTCTAAATCAAACGAGTGTTTGAAACATACGTTTGCTTATATGCTTTGTCAAGCTTTGGGTTTAGAAAAATGTGAACGGATTTGAGATCATAAAAATAGCGCAGAGAGTTAGTTTCTGCATCATTGAGGGGAACGAATCAGAAAATTCTATAGAAACGAGAGGGGCGGATCAGGCCATCGTGTCGAGAAGCGTACCAAGCACTTCATCAGCAGTGCGCACTACTTGCGCAGATGCCTCGACAGAACGTTGATAAAGCCGTAACTCGACGATCGATTCTGCTGCATCATTTGCACCCACAGCACCGTCGATTGCGCCGGCACGAACAATATCAGAAGCAGTTTTCTCAACTCCTTCGATACCTTGCCGAACACCAGACAACCCTACATCGATCACTGAGTTTACATTCATAATGCACCAAACCTAAAATAGGTTATTAATTGAACAGTTTTTATTTAAGCAAAACACTTACCTCAAGGCAAGTTTGGGAGGCGTTTTTTACACAGTTAAACAACTTATATCCAAAGAGTTACTAAACTTTTCAGCACGAGGCTCAGTTTCATAAGGAACGACACCGATAAAGGGCGCGCCCAGTGCCGACCTAAGCGTAGCGACATTCTCCTCAATATAGCTCATCGGCTGATCCGTAATCTGATTACCCACCCATCCCGCAATCTCGAGCCCATCTCGCCTTACAGCCTCTGCTGTCAATAATGCGTGATTTATGCATCCGAGTCGCAACCCAACAACAAGTACAACAGGATAATCCAATTCCACTGCCAAGCTTGCCATCGTTTCTCGCGGACTAATCGGAACGCGCCATCCTCCCGCACCCTCTACCAGCGCAAAGTCAACCTTTTGCAATAATGCGCCCCGGCAATAACCCGCGAGTCTTGACGCATTCAAGCTTTTTCCCGCGCGAGTGGCTGCTATGTGCGGTGAGCAAGGATCAGGCAATGCCACAGGGTTAACTTGGGCATAGGGCAACTTGATTGACGAACTATGCATCAAAGCAATTGCATCTTCATTCTTTAGCTCAGCACCATCTAGCTCGCAGCCAGCAGCAACGGGCTTGAGCCCCAAACTACTCATGCCTTGATGGTGAGCGAGCTCGAGTAAACGACAACTAACATAGGTCTTGCCAACTTCCGTATCGGTACCTGCAACGAAAAACTTTCTCATACGTTTTTTGTCTTCCTTAAAATAAAATACCCGACACGGTATGTGGCGGGCACAGAACCATCATCCCTTCTATAGCCTTCGTATGCAGCGAGCACTGAGCTAAGCTTTGACTTACCCATTAAAGACTTTGGGCGCGCGCTTGAAATATTATGGGCACCAATGGCTTTTAAATCCTTCATCAACTGAATTGGCTTATCATACGAGAGGATTACGTCGCTACATTCAGCATTCTCCACTGAATAACCCAGCATATCCGCTATTTGAAGATGATCATCAAACCGCAAAAACTCATTAACGTGGCGCCGATGATCAACAGACGCCCAAGACGTCTTTAGCTCAACCAAAGTCCCATCGAGCAAGGTTGAAAAAGCGAGCACACCATTATCACTCAGTGCACTCATTATTTGCTGGAGTGCACCCTCTAAATCCTGAGCCCACTGTAATGCCAAGCTGGAAAACACCAAATCTACGGAGTTTGGAGCCAGGCTAAGCTTCTCGGCATCAAGCTGAACCCCTGTAACACGCGAGCCAACACTATCCGATTCGAGACCCCAGCCTTGAACTCTAGACAGCGCGCACTGGAGCATCGCTGCGGAAATATCCCCAAAAACGAATTGCTTTGGATTGAATTCCGAAAACAAGCGCTCACCAAAAAAGCCTGTACCACAACCAAGGTCAAGCAGAACTGAGGGGGGGCGCAATCGTACATCCCCCCAAGAGCTGCACACCTTGTCGCACAGTTCTTGGCCAACGATCTTTTGCATATGCGCTGAACGATCATAGCTCTGCGCCGCCCGACCAAAGGAACTTGCTAGATGTACCTTACTATCGACGTTGCTAGCGCTCACAAGTCACCGCCGCACTCGTCCCTAGAGACAAACCTAATAAGGTACTAACCAACTTTAAAATAGGAGCGTTCAACAAATGCCCCTCTCCCTCAACGAGATGGACATGATGGTGAGGATATAGCTGTTCGACTACCTGCGCGGTCATGTTAGGTACAAGCAAATCATCCTCAGCAAACAACAGAATAGCTTGCTGCTGAAGTGCTGAGAGCTCTTTCCTTAGATCGAGCTGCTCCAATAAAGCTAATGTGGCAATTCGATTCTCAGAGCTTTGTAGGGAGCCCCGATAGCGCTGTCTTATCTCAGACAGCAAAGTTCGATTAGCGAGTAGAGTTGTTTCTGATGTCCCGACAACCGATTGTTTAGGACCAAGCATCAGGTACGGAAACGTTTTTACGACAAGCTGATCCGACTCCGCCGCCATTTTAAACTGCGCAAAATCGGACTCGCTCATACCACAACTCCAGCCCTCTCTATTGATAAACGACGGCGAAGCCATCAGCGTCACTAATTTCCGGTAGTCTCGTTGATTCTTTTCTAAAAATGCGGCGAGTCGTATTGCGAGCATGCCGCCAAGCGACCACCCCATAATCACTGTATCTTGATCAATCAAGCTCACTAAGCTGGAAGGCCACGAATCTTCAAAAAATCGTGCATCGACATCAAGAACTTGGTAAGTCACTCCCTCTCCCAGAGCTTGCAGAAGGGGCTCAACAAACGAAGAGTCCAAAGACCAGCCATTCAGAAATAACACCTTGACGGCTCGTGGATCACTCACTCAAGCACCCCAAATCTCTCGCCTTACGCAGCGCTGTCACCAAGCAATCAAGATCGTCCATGGTATGTGTCGCCGTTAAGGTAATACGGAGGCGCGAACTACCTGGTGAGACGGTAGGCGGTCGGATTGCCCCAACTAATAAGCCAGACTCTTCAAGAAACCGTGCGGTTCTCATCACCGATTCGTTTGCGCCAATTACAACGCCTTGTATAGCGGTTCTTGATTGAAGCAACTCAAAACCATCTCCTGCTAACTCTTTATGGAATGCTTCTATAAGGCTTTGGAGATGCGCACGTTGCTCTCCGGCTTGCTCTACAAGGTGCAAACTCGCATTTGTAGCCGCAGCAATAGCGGGCGGCAAGGCTGTCGTATAAATATGGGAGCGCGCTCGTTGCTCAAAAACTTCCATCAACGCTTTTGGTCCTGCCACAAAAGCGCCAAAGGTCCCAAAAGCTTTCCCAAACGTACCGATTAATAACGGGCATTGCTCTTGCGATAACCCGGCCTCGGCCACTGAACCACGCCCTCCCTCGCCTAGAACGCCCAAGCCATGAGCATCGTCGACGGCTAACAAGGCCGAAAATTGATCCGCTAACTTAGCCAATTCACCTAAAGGCGCGACATCGCCATCCATACTAAAGACGCCGTCTGTGATAATCAGCTTTTGACCATAAGTTCCGTTTGTAGAGAACTTCGTTAGATAGGAATCCAAGCTTTCGATGGAAGAATGAAGATAGCGCTGACTTCTCGCGCCAGAAAGCTTTGCGCCATCAATTAACGAAGCATGATTTAGTTTATCCTGAAGGATCAAGCTCTTGGGGTCGCAAAGTGCATTAGAAACAGCTAGATTCGCCATATAGCCTGACGAGAACAACAATGCCTTATCCCTTCCTGTAAACTTGGCGAGCGCTTGCTCAAGCTGGTCGTGAGGCTCAAAATGGCCACAGACAACATCAGAAGATCCACTCCCCAAACCAAACTTATTCAAAGCATCAAGGGCAGCTTCTTTAAGCTGCGGATGATCCGCAAACCCTAGGTAATCATTACTTGCAAAATTACGAAAACGTGAGTGGGACGGGGTACGAGCGCCCCGCCCTAGAAAGCCAGATAAACTAACACTCGGGCCTTGAGAAGATGCAATCGTTCTTCGAGATCTTAGCAGGCCCGCGTTCTCAATATCAGAAAGCTTCGACTCCCATTCCAAACGCTCATAGGCCATAAACCAATACTTACCTTAGTGCTTTGCACTCGCCTCGGCTGCGCTACCCGAAGCTTCATAGAACATAGGATTCTTCGCTTCCTGATCCTTAGCAATGGCATTTTCCAAGACTGTTTCTTGGGTTTCATCAGACTCTTCGATACGCTGCTCTGGGCGTAAACCAAGCCGCTTGAACAACTGCATATCTTTGTGTGTTTCCGGGTTTGGCGTCGTGAGCAGGCATTCGCCATAAAAAATAGAGTTCGCGCCAGCCATAAACGTGAGCGCTTGCATTTCATCACTCATCGACTCGCGCCCCGCAGAAAGTCGAACATGACTCTCGGGCATTAAGATGCGCGCAACCGCAATACAGCGAATGAAATCAAAATTATCGATATCTTCGACATTCTCTAAAGGCGTACCCTTTACTTTCACCAGCATGTTGATTGGGACGCTCTCAGGCTGCTGCGGCAGATTTGCTAATTGCACCAAAAGGCCAATACGATCTGAGGCCCGCTCGCCCATGCCAATAATACCACCACTACAAATTTTCATGCCGGCATCACGAACATGTTGAAGCGTATCCAGCCTGTCCTGATAGCTGCGCGTGGTGATGATCTTGTCGTAAAAATCCGGAGAGGTATCAAGGTTGTGGTTATAGTAATCTAAGCCGGCCTCTGAAAGCTCTTGCGCTTGATCATCACGCAACATCCCTAGCGTCATACAGGTTTCTAAACCTAGCTTTTTGACACCTTTCACCATTTCGACGACGTAAGGCATGTCTTTATCGCTGGGGTGCTTCCATGCAGCGCCCATGCAGAACCGACTACTGCCTTTTTCTTTTGCCTGTTTTGCCTTGTCCAAAACAGCCTGTACTTGCATCAATTTTTCTTTCTCGAGGCCGGTGTTGTAATGACCACTTTGAGGGCAATATTTACAATCCTCAGGGCAGGCCCCTGTTTTTATCGACAGCAAAGTACTTACTTGAACTTCGTTCGGATCAAAATTTTGTCGGTGCACGGATTGCGCTTGAAACAGCAAATCATTAAACGGCAGATCAAATAACGCCTGCACTTCTTGCTTGGTCCAATCGTGTCGAACGACACCAAGTGACGAATTACTCATTTGTGCTTCAAGCCTCTTTTCTAGAACTGTTGTAAAAATGGTATCATGAAGCGGATCGGGTAAAAGGATACCCAGCTGCAACACAAGGATAGTGTGCATGATATTCTTCCCCAAAAAGTTGTCAACCCTTGTTGCATTTTTGGTTAACAAGTCAGAAATAATACTACATGCGCTGCAAACCCTCATATCGCTCCGCGCACTCGCAACATTTACAAACGCATACTTCTATTCCACATGCTGCCTTTGTAATGCTAAGGGCACACTCCAGCTGTTAATATGCAATGCTTGCAAAGCGGATTTACTCGTTTCGCTCGACAAACAAAAATGCGTGCAATGCTCCCTCCCCCTGTCGAGCATCAACGGTCACACTCACTGCATAGAGTGCAGAGCTACGCCACCACAGTTTGACAAGGCGTATATCGTGACAAGGTATGAATTCCCCTCCTCTACTCTCGTGCATCGTCTCAAGTATCAAAATCGACGCTTTATTGCGAGATTACTTGGTCAATTGCTTGCAGAGCAAAGAGTTAACGATCGCGAGCCTTTTCCGGATCTTGTTTGTTGTGTACCCATGCATCCCGACAAACTTCGCGACAAGAACTACAATCATGCCCGCGAAATAGCTGCTCAGTGCGCCATGGAACTGTCACTCGTGTTCAACCCGACGTTACTCATAAAAACACAGACAACCGAGTCACAAAGCTCGCTAGGACGAACAGCGCGATTGAAAAACTTAAAGAATAGCATTGTGATTAGTCCTGGGACGAACTTAAAAGGAAAGCATGTTGCGGTCGTCGATGATGTAATGACGACCGGCGCAACATTTGATTTAGTTGCTGGGCTTCTAAAGGCTCGCGGCGCAGGCAAAGTTGAAGTATGGGCTTTTGCTCGAACAACCAAACAATCGTTTAAATAAATGAATGGCGGTGATGCTAGAGGAATAAACCTTGATGCGCTACAACAAGTCTTCTACGAACTCTCCAATGGCCAAAGAAGCCGTTAAACCCGGCGACTCTATTCCAAATAGGTTCACCAAGCCGCTGATACCATGCTCGCTCTCAGACTGAATGCAGAAATCCGGATACAGTTCACCGTTAAAGCGGATTTTTGGCCGCAAACCGGAATAGTCCGCGTGCAGCTTGCTTTCATCTAGGCTTGGCCAGTAGGACTTGATGCGATCGACAAATTGCGCCTTTTTTGCCTTATCAACCGAGTAATCAAATGCGTTGAGACCTGCATTACCATTAACCTTCAACCATTCAACGTCAGGCCCAAAACGCGCTGCACCGGACAAATCGAGTGTCAAATGCACTCCAAGCCCGCCTTCCTCTGGAACTGGATAGATGAGCTGCTTGAAAGGTACGCTACCAGAATAACTAAAATAGCTTCCTTTCGCGTATACCGGCTCTGGCAAGCAATGTTTTGGGAAGGTCTCCACCTGAGACAACAATGAACTTGAAAACAGACCCCCTGCATTTACCAGCTCTGAACATTCGAGTAATGCGTTCTGGCCAAGCAACTCCAACTCAAACTTATTAGGTGAGACACTTCGAACCTCGATCTCGGTATTGGGCAAGAAAGTCGCCCCCGACATTTCGGCATCATGAAGCAAAGACTGCATGTAAGCATGGCTATCTACTATGCCAGTAGATGGCGAAAGCAACGCTGAGGTCGCGTTTATTTCAGGCACCTGAGCACGAATCTGAACCATGCCCAACTGCTCTAAGTCTTCCACTTGATTCGCTTTAGCTTGGAGCTTGATCTGAGCCAAACGATCAGCTTGTGAATCATTTGTCGCAACAATGAGCTTTCCGCACCGCGCGAAAGGTAATGAATTATCTTCGAGGTACTGGTAAATCAGATGCTTACCACGTACACATAACCTCGCCTTCAAGGAATCGAGTTGATAGTAAATTCCCGCATGAATGACTTCACTGTTCCGAGAGGAAGTTTGCCTTCCAAAACCCTCTTCTTTATCCAAAATCCAAACACTACGCCCGGACATCGCCAATGCGCGCGCAACAGCCAATC